>JBAURA010000280.1:0-1511 GCA_049580985.1 Chloroflexia bacterium | reverse complement strand
CAAGATCGGGGTCAGGGTAGAGGGCGGACACACGGGTCCGCCCCTACAGATTAATGCGACACCGCGATGTCGTGCCCCTGCCGTCCTGTTCTGCCTTTATTCCGGCTTATGGCCGTTTGGCACTTTGTGCATCACTATTGAGGCAAGCACCATGCAAACCGCCGCCAGGACGAATACGCCCCTGTAGGACTGGGTAGCGTCCACCAGGATTCCGGCCAGCAGCGCGCCCACCGGCTGCGCGACCGACCACACCATGCTGGCGTAACCCATGAACGCCCCGGCCCTCTGGTGCGGGACGAGGTCGGCCAGCAGGGAGAGGTGCAGGGCGGTGGGGCCCGCGTTGCCCAGGCCCACCAGCACCATGATGGGCACGGCTATCTCGAGGTTGGGGACCTGCGACCCGGCCAGCGCCGCCACCGCGAAGAGAAGCAAGGCGGGCTGTAGTACCCTCTTGCGCCCAAACTTGTCGCCCAGCCACCCACATATGAGCGCCCCCACCGAGGTGGCTACCACGACCACCAGCAGCAGCACGAACGACGTTTCCTCGGCTATGCCCAGCTCCTTGACCCCGAATCTCGTTATAAAAGGCGAAGCTGCTCCCGCTCCCAGCCAGTAGATAGCCATAGCCGCTATGTATATCGCCAGAGGCCTCTCGCGCATGAGAGCGCCTACCATAGAGCGCACCCCGCCCTGCTCGGACCGATGGGTGACATACTCGCGCGGCTCGCGCACCCACAGGGCCGCTACCGCCAGCGTCAGAGCTACAAGCAGGGCAGTGATCGCGAACACCCAACCGCGCGCGGTCCCCCACAGCGCGATAGAAAGCAAGGAGAAGGTGATCGCGCCCACTACCCCGGCCACCGCGATCAGGCTGCCTATTCTGCCGCGTTGGGTATAAGGAGTGATGTCGGCAAGCAGGGCGGAGTAGGGGCCAATCGCCACGAAGAGGGCCACCCCGGCTAGCGTCACGGCGGCGATCATGATCCAGAAGGGAGGTTGCAAGCCCAACAAGGCGATGCACAGCGCCGTGCCCAGGCCGCCCGCCAGCATGTAGGGACCGCGCTTGCCGATGCGAGTGCGCGTCCTGTCGCTCAGGTGCCCCACGAAGGGCTGGATCAGCCCGCCGAAGAGCGAGCGCTCGTTGGTCAGCAGGGCCACAATTGTAGCAGGGATCGGCCCGCCGGGGTTGAGGAAGGCAGGCAAGCCCAGGGGCATGGTGTACGCCAGGAGGAAGAGTGGGAGGGCGTTGTTCATCAGGGTGAACACCAGCCCGCCTGCCACCCCGCCCACTCCATACAGGAGCGATTGCGCTAAGCCCAGGGGCGCTATGTGCGTGACATCCGGCACCCCCGCGCTTTCCAGCTCCAGTTCTCGCGCCAACTCCTCACTGGCGAGCATGGAGGTCTCTTCGGCTTGCATTTTGCAAGTATACCAAAGAGGCCGCTTACAAGAATTTCTATCTTTAGAGGAGAAATCGTAGGGGCACCCCTTGTGGGTGCCCTCTATAGGAG
>JBAURA010000279.1:0-4443 GCA_049580985.1 Chloroflexia bacterium | reverse complement strand
ACTATTACCGACAACCGACAACCCAAAACTGACAACCGACAACTGACAACCGACAACTGACAACTGACAACCGTAATGGCGAATTCCACTATTCTATATGCCTGCACCCACGAGGGGCTGGCTATATTTAATAAGCCGGGGACGCTGCCTGAGTGGTTGCCGCCGCGTATGTCGCTGCCTCAGCAGGAGGTGACTTCGGCTTGGGCCGAGCCTGGGCCGCCGATCAGGGTGTTGGCGGCAGTGGATGGGGCGCTTATGTTGAGCGAGAACGGCGGGCGTACGTGGGAGGCTGTGAAGCCCGGGGATGGTGATGGGGCCTCGCCTTTTATGTCTATTTTCTATGTGAGTGATACGCATACGGTGTTCGCGGTGCAGTATGACGGTGGGCTGTGGAAATCGGGGGATGGTGGGGGTAGCTGGGAGAGGCTCAGATCGCTGCCGGCGGAGGGTTGTGTGCTGGCGCTGGAGCCTGTGCACGGCTCGGCGGGGGAATTCTACGCGCTGGTGGGCGAGAGCGATGGGGCCGCGCTGTACCGGGGAAGTCCTGATACTGGACGATGGAGCGCCGTGGCAGGGGAGGGTTTACGCGACCTGGGATTGGTGGCAATCGGGCAGGCGGCGGGGGTGGGTCTGTATGGACTCACTGCGGAAGGGGTGGTTGCTGTAGTTGAGCGGGATGAGAACGTGGATGTGACGTTGCTGGAGGGGTCGCCGCAGGGAGGGGAGGCGCTGGCGGTGATAACAGGCGCTGCGTTGGTGCAGGCCGCGCTGGTGGTGGGCACGCAGGATGGGGCAGTAGTAGGCCCTGACGGGGGAGCGACGTGGAACACGCCGGAGATGCCCCACGATGGGGGCGTGACGGCGTTCGCGCGGGACCCTGAGCGCCGGGACAGGCTGTACGCGGCACTCGGCACCGGGTATCTTGTGGAAAGCGGCAACCGGGGTGGAAGCTGGCAGGCGATTAATGTCGCGCCGGTGGGGCCGGTGGGTTTTATTTATGTGGTGCGGATTTGAGATGTTGGCTTATTTTCCGCGGGTTAGGCCTCGGCTGACCGGCTCGCCTTCGGAGGTGGAGAGGCGCTCTTTGTCGGTGATGAGGCGGACGCCTCGCTCGTAGGTGAAGTAGTTGAAGGCCCAGTTGATCAGCACGATCACGCGGTTGCGGAAGCCTACCAGGTACATCAGGTGGATGAAGAGCCAGCCGAACCAGGCTATGCGCCCGCTCAGCCTGAAGCCGAATGCGTCGAGCACGGCGGCTCGCCTGCCGATGGTAGCCATGGTGCCCTTGTCGAAGTAGCTGAAGTCGCGTGTGTTGCGGCCCTTGATCTGTGCCAGTATGTTCTTCGCGGCCCATTTGCCCTGCTGGATGGCGACAGGGGCGACCATGGGGAAGGGTTGTCCATCGCGGTAGCCTTCGAGGTAGGCCATGTCGCCGACCACGAACACTTCGGGGTGTTGGGGGAGGCTGAGGGTGGGGAGGACTTTCACCCGGTCGCCCTTCGCGCGCTCGGTGCGCAGGGTGCCGGCCAGCTCGGCTGCCTTGACGCCTGCCGCCCACACTATCGCGCCCGCTTGTAGAGATTCGCCGCCCTTAAAGGTGAGGCAACCGTTGTTGACGGACTCTACGGGGGAGTTGAAGCGTAGCTCTACGCCCATGCGCTGGAGGCGCTTTTTGGCGGCTGCCTGGAGCGATTCGGGGAAAGCGGCCAGGATGTGGCCGGTGGCCTCTACCAGGAGCACGCGAGCCTGGGTAACGTCGAGCATGGGGTAGTCTTTGCGGAGCACGTGCTGGATCAGCTCGTGGAAAGCGCCCGCCAGTTCGACGCCCGTTGGCCCGCCGCCGATGATCACGAAGGTCATTAGCTCGCGCCTGCGTTGGGCGTCGCGCTCGTGGACGGCCTGCTCGAAGTTGTAGAGGAGGCGATTGCGGAGGCGCTCGGCCTCGTCGATATCCTTGAGGCCGTAGGTCTGCCAGGCGAGAGCGTCGTTGCCGAAGTAGTTGTTGGCGCTGCCGGCGGCGATCACCAGGTAGTCGTAAGAATAGGTGGAGGTGTCGGTGTAGACCACTCGCCTGTCGAAATCGACGCGGCAGACGTTCGCCATCTGGAAATCGATGTTTTTGTGTTTGCGGAATATGGCGCGGACCGGGTAGGCGATAGCTTCCTCTTCGAGGGCGGCGGTGGCTACCTGGTAGAGGAGGGGCCAGAAGCCGTGATAGTTATTGCGGTCAAGGACGAGCACGTCCACGGCTTTGCCACCCAATTCGCGGGCGGCGTTGATGCCGCCGAAGCCCGCGCCGATGATGAGCACGCGGGGGCGCGTAGTGCGCTTTGTTGTCTGTTCATCGGCTTGTGTTGGGGGTTGTAAAGTGGTATTCAATGGCTTCCCTCCGTTACGCGAAGGTGGGTTATCTCGTATACTTTATTGGATAAACCATCTTCTGATATTATAATACGTGAAATAATTCACAAAGCCAATCAGGCTAAAGAAGGATCTTGAGATGATAAGCACGAACGGTACCGGGCCGAACTACAACGGCCCGGCGATACTGGCGCAGGGGTTGCGCAAGGCTTACGGGGAGCACCTGGCGGTGGCGAATGTGAACCTGGGGGTGAGGCAAGGGGAGATAGTGGGCTTCCTGGGGCCGAACGGGGCGGGCAAGACCACCACGCTGAAGATGCTGACGGGCCTGTTGAAGCCGACGGCGGGCACGGCACAGATCATGGGACATGATATACAGCAGGAGGCGGTGGCGGCGAAAGGGCAGTTCGGCTATGTGCCGGACACGCCTAATTTGTACGGCAAACTGAGCGGGTGGGAGTTCCTGCGCTTCATGGCGAGGTTGTACAGGGTGCCGCAGGAGCAGGGGGAGAGGCGGGCGGCCGAGCTGCTACGGCTGTTCGACCTTAACGATGCGGCGTCGGACATGGTGGAGGGGTACAGCCACGGGATGCAACAGAAGATGGCGCTGGCGGGGGCGCTGGTGCACGATCCGAAGGTGCTCTTTTTGGACGAGCCGACGGTGGGGTTGGACCCGCGCTCGGCCCGGTTGATCAAGAATCTGCTGGTACAACTGCGCGACCGAGGCACGGCGGTGTTCTTTTCGACGCACATTTTGGAGATCGCGGAGCGGATGTGTGACCGGGTGATGATCATCAATAAAGGGGAGATCGTGGCTGCTGGGACGCTCACGGAACTGAGACAGATGCGCGGCGAAGGCTCGCTGGAGGACATTTTCATGAGTGTTACGGGCGGGTCGGAGTATGCCGAGATGGCGGAGGTGTTGAGGTAACGGTTGTTAGTTGTCAGTTGTCGGTTGTCGGTTGTCGGTGGGAGAGTGAAACGCAAAACGTAAAACGTAATTACGGCGGCTCATGTATGAAAAGAGTGCCAGGGTAGATTAGATGCTCATTAGCACGAACTAACTAAGAGGTTGTCATTCTGAGCGCAGCGAAGAATCTGTATCCTAAAGAGGATGCGCGAAGGACGAGATTCTTCGCTGCGCTCAGTGGTTCACAAACGAAGAAGTAGGAGTAAAGGAACTAACTAAGAGGTTGTCATTCTGAGCGCAGCGAAGAATCCGGTGGGCGAAGATCCTGGTTGTGGGTGTAAGATCCACGCCTCAGAGAAGCCGAATCTCGCTCCAACGGATTCTTCGCTTCGCTCAGAATGACAAATCGAACCTGTGTAGCTATGTGCCACTTTTTCGTTTGTAATGTACTCAGAATGACAAAGTGTACTTGGGTGGCTTCAGAGTGACTTTGCACTTCTTTCATACGTGAGTGACTACATCATTCGTCATTCGTCATTCGTCATTCGTCGCTTAGGTTTGAGGTAAATGGATGTTTGCTGATACTTGGTTGTTGTTGCAGCTCAGGTGGCATGTGGCGTGGAATACGTTCCGGCACAGGAGTATGACGGCGCGGGTCTTTTCGGTGCTTGGGACGGTGGTGTTCGCGGGGGCGGTGGGGCTGGGGTTTTTCGCGCTGGGGGTGGGGCTGGGCTTTGTGTCGAGGGAGTTCCCGGACCCCGACCTGGCAGCGCTGCTGCCGGGGGGTTTGCTGACGGCGCTGTCGGTGATCATGCTGCTGACCAGCTTTGGGGTGGCGCTTGGGACGCTTTTCCTGGCGAACGACCTTGAGCTGCTGATGAGCGCGCCGGTGGACCGGCGGGCGGTGTTCCTGAGCAAGATGATTGATGGGATGGTGCCCAATTACGGCATTTTGGCGATCATGGCGCTGCCCGCGTTGATTGCGTTCGGGATCGGTCAGGGGTGGGGGCCGCTCTATTATTTGCTGGTGGTGGTGACGCTGGTGGTGCTGCCGTTGTTGCCGGCGGGGCTGGGGGCGATGTTGGTACTGCTGGTGGCGCGGGTGGCCCCGGTGCGCCGGGTGCGTGAGATCCTGGGGTTCGCGGGCGCGCTGTTCGGCATCGGGTGCGGGC
>JBAURA010000278.1:0-2568 GCA_049580985.1 Chloroflexia bacterium | reverse complement strand
ACGTCGATTCTGGGCTTCAATGTCGTAGGCAACCAACACCACGCCAGACCGTTACATCACTAAAGGGGCACTGCCATGACATTACATCTGTACATACGCAAATATGGAGTCCTCTTACTCCTATGCTTCTTGCTAATCCCGCCCACGCTCACGCACGGCTACTCCCCGACAAACATTCCGCATTCCGCATTCCGCACTCCACATTTCATCATCGGCGCGAACTACGAAGGCCCCACCGACCGCGCCTGGATGATGTGGGAGCCGGACAAGTTCGACGCAAACCTCATCTCGCAGGATTTCGCCCGCGCCCGCTCCGTCGGCATCAACACCCTCCGCATATTCGTCCAGCGGCCCCTGCGCGACGACATCAACCGGGGCGATTACTCCAAGCTCGACGCCGTCACCACACTCGCGCGCCGGCACAACCTCCAACTGATCCTCACCATGACCGACTGGCCGGAGCCTGATCTCTCCCGTGCCGCCGACCTCAACCGCCGCATTGCCGCTCACCTCGCGGGCGAGCCTTCGATCATGGCCTACGACGTCAAGAACGAGCCTCAGTTCACCGACGTTGCCGGGGCCATCTACCCAACCGGCACGACCGTCCCTCTCCAGTCGCTCGAACTCCTCGCCAACTACGACGAGCAGGTGCCTCGCGCCTCCATAGGCGAGTACCGGCGCAACGCGGGCGGCCTCATCCCCTCGCGTATGAGCGACGACCAGGCCTACCTCTTCGCCAACTACTACGAGCTCTACCGCGACTTTCTCGATGACGCCTCCGGCTGGGTCAACCGGCATCCCTCGACCACCACGCTCGACTACATCGACTCCCCCGACTCCTCGCGCTGGCGGCCATACCTGGACGGCATCGACGCCACCCTTGCCGCCTGGGTCGGCGCTCAAATGGCACCCCTGCGCGCAGCCGATCCCGGCAGGCCCATCACCGTGGGCTACAGCAACATCGTCTTCGCCAAGATGCCGTCCAACGCCCGGCTCGACTTCCACTCCATCCACCGCTTCACGCAGCACGGCTACTCAGGCCTCAACGCCACTTTCCTTGTGCTCGAAAACCTCAAGCTCACCTTCGCGCCCCAACCTCTCATGCTGGAGGAGTTCGGCTACCCCGGCCAGGCCAAGAACGGGGACGGCGGGGTCACCGGCTACGACCCGCGCACCACCGCCAACCTGGAAGCCGCCATCTGGGCCTACCTCTACACCAATGGCTACATGGGCGGTATGAAGTGGATGCTCAACAACTTCCCCCAGGGCTACGACCCCGCCCAGAACAGCTTTGGCATGTTCGACAACAACGGCCAGCCCAAGATTACGGCCCATACCCTACGCGCCCTCGCCCTCGCCTTCGAGTCGACCGCGCCCGGCTCGCTCGCGTTCTCCGGCATCAGGTCGGACGAGGCCAGCGCCGTGCAGTATGCCTTCACCTCCGGCAGCGCCCACATAATCGGAGGTCGCCAGTACTCAGGCGAGGTCCTCACCTACTCGGCGGACGCCCCCGGCAACCTGATCGTGACCACGGACGGCGGCACGATCACCCTCTTCTCTACCACGGCTGCCACCGTCACCCTGCACCTCCCCGCGCTGCTAGGCGTCCCCACGGCCGGTCTGGGGCGTATATCCCTCGTGGGCCAGGACCCATCCGGCGCAACCTACACCGCTACCGCCCCCACGCTAAGCGGCGACATGATAACTCTCTCTCCGTCGCGCGCCTTGCACACCTATCGCCTGACCGCCGTCCCTGCGGCCTTCGACCCGGCAGGCCCGGCCCCCGGCCTCGACACAGTCTATTTCCCGCAGACCGGCCACAACCTGGGCGGAGAGTTCCTGCGCTACTGGCGAGCAAACGGTGGCCTCCCCATCTTCGGCTACCCACTCTCGGAGCAGATGGTCGAGCGCGGCTACACGGTTCAATACTTCGAGCGCAATCGCTTCGAGCTACACCCTGATAACCAGCCTCCCTACAACGTCCTCCTCGGCAGGCTGGGAGCCGACATGACCGCACGCAGGGAGTTCCCGCGGATCGAGCCTTTCCAATCCAACCCCGACCACATCTACTTCCCCGAAACCAGCCATTCGCTCAACTACGCCTTCCTCGGCTACTGGCAGAGGCACGGTGGCCTCCCCGTCTTCGGCTACCCGATCTCCGAAGAGATCAGGGAGCGCAACACCACCGACGGCAAGGAATACACTGTCCAATACTTCGAGCGCGCCCGCTTCGAATACCACCCTGAATACTTGGGCAGCGACGCCGAAGTGCTCCTCGGCCTGCTAGGCGCGGACGTAGTGAGGGCAAGGGGCTGGCAACCGTGAGCAAGAATTGGGGACTAAGGGATTGAGGGATTAAGGGATTAGGATCGCAAACCTAACCTGATACTTAAGGAAGTTCCATTTCAGGTTAGGTTTTAGTTGCCGGAATCTGGTCTGCCGACTTAAACGGTAATTGCTAGTTAGGAGAAGGTTGAAGGATAGGAGAAACTAAGAAAGATAGGTTGTAAGCCAAGAGCCTGGTGGCAGTGCGCGTCACTAACCCAGACAAGGAGCGTGAGCCTGGCC
>JBAURA010000277.1:0-6171 GCA_049580985.1 Chloroflexia bacterium | reverse complement strand
GAACTATGGAGGCAAGTGTGAGAGGTGGCTCCGCGTTCTCTGCAAGCGATACCAACCGCTCGTAATCGGCCAGGGGAAGCGAAACAGTGAATCGCTTCGTTACTTCCTTGGATTCGCTCTTAGGCTTTCGCGGCATTTATATGCACCACTTTGCACTTAATCGCACCATTAAGCACCAACTATCACCAATATACACCAACTAAAATGCGGAGTCAATACTACTTATGGCGCCATTGGCATGCTCAGGTTAGTTGTTCGAAGCAAATAAGGCATCCAGCCGATCCGCCGCTTCTCTCTTTAGCTCAGGGACAACATGGGAATAGGTATTGGCGGTGAGATAGTAGTCGCTGTGGCCAAGTATCTCCTGCACAACTTTCATCGGAACGCCTTGCGCCAAGAGAAGGCTGGCGCAGGTGTGCCTCAACTCATGGAATTTTATCCGGGACAGACCTACGCGCTCTAGCGACCTATGGAATTGGTGGATGATATTAGAGGCGTCGTAAGGGTTGCGCGCTATCAGACCGAGTTTCACAGCTTGGTTCAAGCTTCGTCGCAGTATCGCGTGGCAATAGGTAACAGTACGTGCAGACATCAAGGTGCTGGTGCGCTTGACCGTCTGCTGTGATAGGTAGTTCAGGAAAGCCCTGATCTGTTGCGGCGACAGCTCCTTTAACTGATGCCTTCCGAGGCTGGGAATTATGTAGAGATTGCATAGCTGGCGGTAACTTTCGTGGGTTTTAGGGCGGACAGTGGGTTTGACGCTGTTCTCCAGCCAGTCACTCAGATATTGCTCGACGGTTTGCCGCTTAGTATCCCTCGGCAGGATGCCTTGCTGTTGCTCATGGAGGGCGGCCTTCATCTTCTCAGCAACTTCCTTGCGTGTCTTGCCGTAGATGGCTTTCCGCTTCCGCTTGCCGTCCGGCCCATAGCCCAGATTGACGGTTCCCACCCACAATCCATCGCTTGCGCGCTGGCATATAGAGCCTTCGCCTTTGCCCCTTCTACTGGCCATCTTCTTCTCCCTTCAGCGCTTTACTTTTCAGGTATGCTTTCTGAGCGCAATTGTGTGAGCAGTAACGCTTCTTGCGCGTGCCCGTGAAGGGCTTGCCGCATATCTCACAATTGCCGCTAACTATGCGCCGTCGGGCAGCCAAGCGACGCGCCATTTCGCTGACTTCGCTATTCAGTTCGTCGTAACTTGCAGTCATAATTGAATCCCTAAACTATTCCGAGTTACTGCCGGAGTCACGCATCGAGAGCTAAGGGACCAGGTCGTCGTGCTTCAGGAGCCAACGCGCTGCCTCAATCTCGTTCGGCTGACCCACACCCTCGAAAAGTCTAATTACCTTGTCAGCATCCGCGCGATCGCCGTAGTGTTGCAGATAAGCGCGCGTGTAGCCCCAGGTATCGCTTTTATGGGGACGCTTACCTTGCCTCGTGTGCTCTATGATGTAATCGCTGTACCCCACAAGGTCGCAAAGCTCGCTAAGCTGCACGATCGTAGACCTCACATTTGTCCGCCCTCTGTCTTCGCCCTTGCCGTCGTTGTTCGGTTGGTATTTCATTCTCGATAATCACCTCCTTGTATCGCCTGTGCTTAGCACGGTGGTGATTATGGCAGAGTGTTTGCAGATTGTCCAGGCTGTGATCGCCTCCCATGAAAAGGGGTATCTTGTGGTGGCATTCGAGAGTGGTAGTCGCATCACAACCAGGCTCAGTGCAGGTGAAGCCATCGCGAAACAGCGCCCTGGTGCGGGCTTTGCGGTAGTCATTACCTCTCACGGCTTTGCGGCAGGCGTCACTGCAAAAAGCGTGTATCTTGCTCACAGCCGAAAAGCTGTTGCCACAGTACCTGCACATTCGAGCCTGACCGCTTGCCATTTGAGAGACCTCCTGTACCGCTCTTACTGATTATACCGTAATAATCAACAAATGTCAATAGCCACCACGCGTTTTCCTGCCTCTATCTCAGACGCGCATGTGAGGAAAGCATTCATAGTGACATCCCTGTGTGTGAGCGAGGCGAATGGGAAGATTGTTCACCGTCAAGCCCGCCGCCAGTCTGTCATAATTGTGTGGTGTTAGCGGTACGCTAACCTTAATTGTTCGAGCCGATGATCAAATGTGGACCAGAACCGCTCCGATTGGTGGCACTCCTGGCAACTCTTATAGGTAAGGTCGTAGCAATGCCTGCATCCAAAGTACGCTGCACCATTCGGCATATATAACTTGGCGACCCGCCGCCCACACCTTGCGCCTCCGAGCGAGAGGGGGCATAACCACCACCATCGCCTGCCCCCGAACGATGGTAAAGTAAAGGTTGTCTGCACAGCGTATTCATATGTGGATTGAGTGCTATTGGCTCGTGTCGTTGTGTACGTGAATCGCACGACCGGGCTTCCTAGGCCAGGAACTATCCTGAAACTCATCCTGTTTGTTACCCTCTCGCCGACGCTCCAGGAGACGATGCCTTGATAGCCGTTTGCTCCGTTTGTGACGAGGTTCAGGCCTTCTCGGATAGCAGTCGTTGCCAGTATCAACGTATCTTCAACTCGCCGCTTCGTATCGAATCTGTGCCACTTTCCAGAGCCCAAACCGCCCATGACAGCCTCCGTGTGGAATGTAACAGCCCAAAAATTCGTTCAGAACCACCTTGGTTCGATCAGCCGCTACGCACGCCAGTTACTATTTACCAATTGATTTAGGCAAAAATCGAATGTGTCATGCCGTATACTTTTGCAGACCGGCCATCAACCACCAACGCACACCGTCGTAGCCGTGCTTCTGCCAAAGTTCTGTTACATCCTTGCACGGCGAAGGCGGCCGCCACAACCGCGCACGCTTCGTCTTTTCCAGCCAGCAGCGAGCAGCATCCTGGCCGGCCTGGTCGCCGTCGGTGGCTATCAGGTAACGGCGTGGGTGGAGCAACTGAGGGTAGTGTAAGAGCCAGCTTTCGAGTTCGTGGCTCGACGCGCTGCCCATCGTAAATGCACCCGCGTACCGGGCCTTCTCTCCCAGGGCTCTCAACGTCTGCAAGGTGAGTATCGTATCAAACTCTCCTTCCAGCACGAAGACTTGGGATTTACCCGCGATGCTTTCTAACCCAAGCGGCGCGCACTTGCTACCCCTGGCCTTCATGTACTTCTGGCCATAGCTGGTCATGGCATCGCGTGTTAGTCTGACATTCACGCCATAAAGCGTGTTCAAGCGCTCATTCCACAGGGGGATGGTTATACCGGGCGGGAGCCAGAGGCCAACTTTGTCGAGCTTGCGCTCAAACATGTTGTATCCGATGTAATGGGTTTGCAGGGTGTCCTCAGTCAGCCCGCGCCCCGCGAGATAAGCGCGCACTTTGGCGCTGAGCTCGTTGTGCTTGTCCCATAATCGACTTTCACGCTCGGCGACAATTCCCAGAGCAGCCTCTTGCCATTGTTCGGGCGGTGCTTCGGGCAAATCCACTTGCTCCTGTGCTTCGAGATTGGTGGAGCTTGCTGCGGTGAAGTTGACGGGAGATGCGTTCGCCTGGCGAACGTTTGACTGTAAGGATGGCTGAGATGTGCGGTGCGTTTGGCCACCGAGTAGTCGGATTGCTTCTGCGAAGCTGACGTTCTTGATTTGCATAGTCCACTTGAAGATGTCGCCAGACCACCGGCACCCGAAGCAGTATGCGTGGTTGGAATAAGCGGTGAAGCTGGGGCCTTGCTCGGCGTGGAACGGGCAACACCACTGGGGGTGAGTGCCGCGCCTGCGTGGTCTGCCAAGTTCGGCCTCCACAACGTCGCGCATGTCGTACGAGCGCTTGATTGCCTCGATTTCTGCCTTTTGCTGTGAGTTGTTCAGTGGCGTGCTTTGCATTGCCTCTCTCCAGTCAGTGCCAACTTCCTGCTAATGACCTGTAACACCTGTAACACCTGTAACGCCCGTTACAGGTGTTACAGAGATTGAACCGTTTCAACCTTTTCCTGCTCTGGATAGTCACCTCGATATCTGGCAACGTTTACACTGTATTTGCCGTCCGCACCCACGATCGCATCACCTCTGCCTGTCATGCGGTGGAGCAGGACGCGGACTGCCTCATGTGACTTATCCGGGAAATGTGGGTACAGGTCTTTAGGCTGCACAGACTTACCTATCCTTCGCATCACTTCCAGCATGTCTCTGCTCTCTTCGCTCAGCTTGTACTCCTCGGCGTTGCCCATGACAGACCACGCAGCCAGGTGAGGGTCCCAGCGAAGAGCAAGGTTCAATTCGGTGATGTCCCGCCCGGACCCTTGAAGCACCGCATCCATCTTCCCCCTGTCACGTGTCAGGACCAGCACATTGTCAGCTGCGCCCGACAATCCGAGAGAAGCATTTAGAGTGTCAAGCGGATCGGCAGCACCCGCTTTGCGAAGATGGGTAAGCGCCAGGACCGCCACGCCGTGTTCGCTCGCGAGCTTTTGCAGGGGCTCCGCATCCGCATAGTCATCGTCGTAAGCGTTCCCGCTCTTGCGGGCCGGGCGTATCTTCTTTAACACGTCCACGATCACCAGACGTGCGTCAGGGTGTTCTGTGAGCCACGACCGGATGTATTCCTCCGCACCTGAGCCGAGACGCGGGCACACGTGGCTGATGTGCAGCCTCTCAAGTTCTGGAGCAAGCATGTATACCTGATCAGGACACTGCAGGATAGTGCGGAGGCGGCTCTGCATCCTGCGTTCGTTGTCTTCCAGGGCCAAATAGAGCACATCGCCTTCTTGTACCGGTTGGGAGCCGAGGGCTACACCACCTGTGGCGATGGCGACCGCCAGACCCAGCCCTAGCCAACTCTTGCCCATCTTGGGCTTTCCCCCCAGGAGGGTGAGACCTTCGGGCAGGATGTCAGGCACGGCCCACCGCGCAGGTGGCAATACCTTGCGTAATAGTGTGGAGGCATTGTAGATGGTATCGTTGGCCGGATCCTGTCCGAAATGCTCACAGCGCCTCTTGAGGATGAGAGCTAGTTCCTGAGGCGATAGTTGTATGTGCTCTAAGCACGGAGAGGCTGTTTGTGATCCGATGGCATAATCAGCTAGGGCCTCGCGATTAATCACCTCACACCCCCATTGAGGAAGCCACCCCATCTATCCAGCGTGGGCGGCTTCTTTTCGTTCTTCTATCCAGCTTTCAAGGTCGGCATAAGGGACTCTGAGCGAGTCGCGTACCTTGATAAAGGGCAGTTCGCCGGCGGCAATCATCTCGTATACCTTGGTGCGGCTTATGCTCAACAGCTTGGCCGCCTCTCCCACTCTCAAGAGAAGGGGGCGAATGGGCGTTGGCATGCTACTCGGGCTGTTTAGGCTATCCATAGGTCATTCTCCTTTACTTCTACTTTTGTGGTTCTGCGTGTGCGTTTGGGCTATGCGGCGGACCGGGTATCTTACGCTCAGCAGCCTTGTGGATGAGCACGCGTAAAGTCCCGCTCATGGTCGCGCCTCGGCACCGGGCTAATTCCCGGAGCAAGTCTTTCTCTCGCGTCGTCAAGGCGAACTCAAATATTTCCGTGAGCGGTTCTTGGGTTTGCATTTTGCACCTCCAGACTTGGAATCGATAGAGCCGAGCTTTGCTGCTCGGCTCTATTGTCTAGAGGACGTGGGGATGGATACTAGGGGTGATACCCTTTTTCATCCTATTTCCATCCTATTTTCATCGCGCGGATTTTTCGTTTCGCTTGGCTCGCTCCTCCTGCAAGATGCTCTTGATAGTATTGACGCTCCGATGATGCTTTCTCGCCAGGTCACCCTGTGTAGCTCCGGCCTCAAACTCCTCAAGAATACTCGCGTTCCTTTTGGCAATCGAGAGGCTTTGCTTTCTGACCTTAGTTATGACGTCACTCACTTCCGTATTGCTCACGTCTGCACCTTTGCTTTCATTACCTGATTCGTTGCCTAATCCCTGCAACTTTCTGGTTGCGGGCCATCGCGTAAAGAGTGAGCTTATTATTCTTTCTACGTGCCGCCGCCACCCAATATCATGAACCATAAGTCTTAGAAAGCACTTTGTGGGATCAAGATCCTCCATATGGAGACTTAAACGGTAATTGCTAGTTAGGAGAAGGTTGAAGGATAGGAGAAACTAAGAAAGATAGGTTGTAAGCCAAGAGCCTGGTGGCAGTGCGCGTCACTAACCCAGACAAGGAGCGTGAGCCTGGCC
>JBAURA010000276.1:0-7331 GCA_049580985.1 Chloroflexia bacterium | reverse complement strand
GTATTCGACGAGTAAAGCACACCGTCGGTCCAGAAGGCCAGGCCGTTGGTGCTGATCCTCTGAGCCTCGCGCTCGGAGGTGAGGCCGGAAGCGAAGGTGCGGGTCATCCCGTCGGAGGCGACCACGTAGATGTTGCCCGAAGCCCCGCCTGATACGTACAGCCTGCCAGCACCGTCGAAGGCCAGGCCGTTCGCGCCTGTCAAGCCGGTGGCGAAGGTGATTACGTCGGTAGATGTGATCGTTGTACCCTGGAGGGCGGTAGAGGCTACGCGGAGCACCACGTCACCGCTCGCCATATAGAGGTTGCCCGCAGAGTCGAAGGCCATACCCGTGGCCGTGCGGGGTAGCGTGCCGAGCGTCTCCAGGTTGTTGGACGAGGGGGTGTACCTGAAGAGGCGGCGAGAGTCGAGGTCGGAGGTGTAGAGGCGGCCTGTGCTATCGGATACCAGGCCCTCTATTCTCATGCCGGTGGCGGCGTTGGGGTCGAGGTCCACGGCGATAGTGACCGCGGCCTGCGCCTGGGCGCTGCGCGTGAACGGGCTTACCGACACGGCAAAGATGGCGAGTAAGGCTACCAGACTGGCTGCGTATTTCATGTTCTGGTTCTCCTGTATTTTTGGTTGTGTTGATATTGTGTGGGAGGGTCAGTCTTTATCTCATCAAGAATCGGGCCAGCCACCTGGATAGCAGCAAACAGAAAGCCTGATTTTCGCAAAGCACCTTGCGAAAATCAGGCTTTCTGTTTGTTCTCAGGGTTGGTTAGTCGTGAGCGAGCACGCGCCCGGCAATCGGCTGCATGGGGGTGCGGGCCGCGTGCCGCGACGGTTGGAGAACGCGGGCGCTGGGCTGAGTCTGTGCTTTGCCGGCTACCGCGATCAGTCCCGTGGAGGTAACGGCGTGCCTGGGTCGCCCGGCGCGCACCGACAACACCCGGTAGACCGAGCCGAGAAGAACGCTCGCCGCGCTGATCCAATACAGGCCGCTTGCCCACCAACTGCTGCTGTCGCTACCCGTTTGCAGGCCGTGGATGAGGGCCGTCAGGAAGAGCGCGAAACTGAGCGAGTGGATCATACGCCATGTACGCATGCCGAGCCTGTTGCGGACGTAGAAGCTGAAGGCCACTATCGCCAGCGCATAGAGCGCGAACTGCCCCAGCCCTATCCACTGCGGCTTGTAGCTTCCTGCCTGGAATGGTGTGAGCAACTGCCCAATCGTGTAGCCCATGAAAGGATCGCCGAGGAGCGAGAGCGCGTGTATGACGGCGAACCCTAGCCCTAGGAGCGTCGTGTAGCGGTGAACGCCGAAGCTGGCTGCCATACCCGGCCATTTGCGGCCCGTCTTGCTGGTGATGCTCAACCCGGCCAGCATGGAAACCCACAGTAGCAGGTAGGCCACGAACGCGCTTGACCGTGTGATGTGCGAATATACCTCGTAAGCTGAGCCGGAGAAGGTCCCCAGGAGCATAGGCACCAGTATGGGGAAGGCCACTAACCCAACGGCTGTTGTGGTGGCCAGCATCAATACGATCCGAAACCACGGATTGCTTGTCTTTGAGGTGTCGTTGATCGGTTCGGTCTGTTTTGATATAGATGTGATCATGTTTATTCCAGTTCTTTATTGTGGGCAGCCGGCTCGCGCATGCTACCTGGGCTAACGGCTGATCTCAAGCCTGGTGGGAGGTTGCTCTGCTTCGGCCTGGGTGTTGGCGCCTTGGGACGGGGCAGTTATCGCTGCCTGGTTGGAGGTGGCGGTGTTGGTAGCCTCCGTTAATTGCGCGTCCTGGCTGCTGAAGAGCGCCCACGCGAAGAGGGTGGTAAGCAGCGAGGATACGACGACGGAGGCGTGCGCGGTCTTCGCATTGCGTGCCGCTGCCCTGGCGCGCAGGACGTTCTTCTTGATTGCTGGATCGGGTTTCTTTGCGAATCTTGTTGCCATTGCTTTGTTGCCGAGGTATTTTTGCCTGGGAGTTGAGCTGTTACCTCATATCCTCGTTTCTATATTGGTTTTCTATATTCGTGTATAGCTGAAAGTGGGCGGCGATAGAGAAGAAAACTCTCCGGTCGTTGTCCTCTGTTCAATACGCCGGATGGTTGCGGAATTAGGGCGTTTATGGCGGATATCGGCGAATTCTTAAGGTAATCATCAGGTGAGCATAACCAGGCCACGAGCACTCGTCTCCACAATGCGTATAGGCCTCGAATAGGTCTCTCGATGTATTGACTATCCAGTGTTGCATCGGCTATCATGTATAAGCCGTAGAGGCATATAGATACACCCTATGAAGTACTTATTCTGCCGACGAAAGCAAGGAAATCTGACCGCCACGGGAGATTTGCGCCCTTCAGGCGGTTGACATAACATTCCAATGTGCGTTGGGGACCGCGCCGGGGCGAATAGCTCTCGGCGTTTTGTTTGTCCGGCATGCTTATGTTGTTGACATACATCACCCCGCTCGCTATCGCACGGCGCGCTCCCCGGAATGGGAGAAGCATATGATACTGGTGAACATGGACAGCGTCGCCAAGTACTACGGCACGCATCTCATCTTCGATAACCTCTCGTGGCAGATCGACGAGCACGAGAAGATAGGGCTGGTTGGGCCGAACGGGGCGGGTAAGTCTACCCTGTTGCGGCTACTGGCGGGGGCCGACGTGGCCGATAGCGGGCAGGTGGCGGCCCGGCGCGGGCTGAAGGTGGCCCTTCTCTCGCAGGAGGTGCCGGCCCCGCCGGGTAGCACGCCCCTGTCGGTGGCCCTGGGCGGCAGCGCGGACCTGCACGCGCTAATTACGGCCATCGAGCGTGCCGAGGCTGCTTTTGCAGACCCCGACGTATATGGCGACATGGACAAGCTGAACGCGGTGAGCGAGGAGCACGCGCGCTTGCTCGACGAGTACGAGTCGGTGGGAGCGGGGCGGCTGCGGAGCCAGGCCACCGGGCTGCTCAACCTGATGGGCTTCAGCGCCGAGGAGTTGGAGGAGCCGCTTTCCACCATGAGTGGCGGGCAGAAGAAACTGGCCTACCTGGCGGGTTGCCTGCTGTCCGAGCCTGATCTGCTGCTGTTGGACGAGCCGGATAACCATCTCGACCTGGAAGGGAAGGCGCGCCTGGAAGCCATCGTGCGCGACTTCGCCGGGTCGGTGGTGATCATCTCGCACGACCGCTACCTGCTGGATGAAACGGTGAACGAGATCGCTGAGATGGACGGTGGGCGGCTGCGGACATACGTGGGCAACTATTCCTCTTACGCGGTGCAGAAGGAGCTTGCGCTGGTGAAGCAGCAGGCTGATTACGTGGCGCAGCAGAAGGAGATACAGCGCCTGGAGGAAGCGGTGGCGCGCTTCAAGGACTGGGCGAGCCGGGTGATAGACGAGCGGCACATCAAGCAGGCCCGCAACAAGCAGCGCCAGATCGACAGGATGGAGAAGGTGGAGCGGCCCGTCATGGAGCGGCGCAAGATCAGGCTGCAACTGCACCCCCACCAGCGCGGCGGGCAGAAGGTGGTCGAGCTACGGAGTGTGAGCAAGAGCTTCTCGGACAACGGGCACGGCCCGGTGGAGGTGTTGCGCAGGCTGAACGGGCTGGTGCGGCACGGTGAGCGCGTGGGGTTGGTGGGGCCGAACGGGTCGGGGAAGTCGGTGCTGTTCAGACTGATATCGGGGCAGGCGGCCCCCACTTCGGGAGAGGTGTGGGTCGGACCCAGCATACAGCTTGGGTTGTATACACAGGAGCACCAGTCGCTCGACCTGCATAGCACGCCGGTGGATACGGTGCGGCGGGTGAAGCCGATGTACGAGGAGCAGGCTTACGGCTTCCTGGGGAGGTTTCTGTTCAGCTACGAGAAGGCGCGGCGACCTATCAGGACGTTGAGCGGCGGTGAGAAAGCCAGGTTGCAACTGGCCTGCCTCATGCTGACAGGGGCTAACTGCCTGCTGCTGGACGAGCCGACCAACAACCTGGACATCGAGAGCGCCGAGGTGCTCGAGAACGCGCTGGCTGATTACAAGGGCACGGTGATCGTGATCTCGCACGACCGCTACTTCCTGGACCGCGTGGTGGACCGCATCTGGGAGTTGAAGGATGGTAAGCTGCGCGAGTTCGAGGGCGCGTGGAGTGAGTATAGGGAGCGTGCATGATCAAGTAGCGGCGATAGTGTACGATATAGGCCATGACCAAGGCGCTCCATATCGTGTTCGACGCGCGCATGGTGCACTACCGGCAGGCCGGGATAGGGCAGTACGCGGTCAGCCTGCTGCGCGCATTGGCCGAGCTACCTGGGCTTGGGCAGGAGGCCAGGGTGGATATGCTCCAAATGCGCGCCGATACGCGGCCAATAGTACGCGACCCGCGCTTCCGGCGCATTGCTGCCTGGACGCCGCCGCACAATAGATTCGAGCAGATCGCGCTCCCGGTCGAACTGCTGAAGATTCGCCCGCGTCCACAGCTCATGCACTGCCCGGACTTTGTGCCGCCGCGATTGCGCCTTTTCCGGGCGGTGGTCAACATTCAGGACCTGGCCTTCCTCAAGCTCCCAGAACTTACGTTGCTTACGGGCGAGAGCAAGCGCTATTACGGCCAGGTGGGTTGGGCGGCGCGCAACGCCGACGCACTGATAGCACTGTCGCAATCGGCGCGGGACGATATAGTGGCACTGCTAGGGGTGGACGCGCGCAAAGTGGCGGTGATCCCTGCCGCCGCCGACGCCCGCTTCCGGCCTCCCGATGACTATGGGCGGGCGCGAGAGCTCGCGGATCGACGGTTGGGCCTCGGCCCTGGGGATGGGGGCTACATTCTCTTCGTGGGCACAATCGAGCCGCGCAAGAACCTGACGGCGCTGGTGGAGGCATATAGCCTGCTCATATCGCGCGGTAGAGTGCGCCCTATGCCGGTGCTGTTGATCGTGGGCAAGAAAGGGTGGCTGTCGGAGCAACTGTACATGCGAATAGGGGAGTTGGGCCTGGAGAAGCAAGTTTTATTTCTGCATGATGTAGAGGACCATGAGATGCCCTCCTTTTATGCAGGGGCGAGAGCGTTCGCGTTCCCATCCTTGTACGAAGGTTTTGGGATACCGGCGTTGGAAGCGCTGGCTACGGGCACGCCCGTGGTATCGTCCAATGCCGGGTCATTGGGCGAGGTAGTGGGAGATGCCGGGATGCTGATCGATCCGCACGACGTGGACGGTTGGGCAGGCGCATTGGAGAGTGTGCTGCTCGATCCCGACCTCTCCGCTCGGTTGAGAGCAGCCGGGCCAGGGCGAGCCGCGCAATTCTCCTGGCAGCGTGCGGCCAAGGCGACGTTGGATCTATACTATGAAGTAGCCGAAATCAGTAAGCCTAACCCCCAATCCCTAACCCCCAATCCCTAACCCCCAATCCCTATGCTCCTACGTTTGGCGACATTCCTTGCTCCCAGCATATTGCCTGTATACCGGGCGGTAGCCGATTACGTTGGCGCGCGGCTGAGTATAGAAACGCAACTGAGCGTAGGCCGGTCGTTCGACGAGTTCGAGCATGGAGTAAGCGACGTGGGCTTTATCTGCGGGCTGCCATACATTCAACTCACGAGGCAGGAACTCGCGCCAATCGAACTGCTGGCCGCGCCCGTGCTCCAGGGCGAGCGGTATGGCGGCAGAGCGGTCTACTTCTCGGACGTGATAGTCCGGCGGGATAGTACGTTCACGACATTCGAGGATCTGCGTGGTCGGTCGTGGTCGTACAATGACCCGGATTCGCACTCAGGGTACGGGGTCACGCGGTACTACCTGGCGCGCATGGGCGAAACGCGTGGCTTCTTCGGTAAGGTGATAGAAGCAGGTTTCCACCAGGAGTCGATGCGCCTGGTGCACGCCGGTGAGGTGGACGCTTCGGCGATAGACTCGCAGGTGCTCGCCGTCGCGATGCGGGATGACCCGTCTTTAGGAGATGACGTGCGCGTGATCGCCTCGCTGGGGCCTTCTACCATACAGCCGGTGGTGGCCGCGAGCAGCCTGCCGGAGGGACTGAAGTCCGAGCTGCAAGCGGCGCTCCTGAGCATGCATAACGACCATGAGATGCGGGAGCGCCTGGCGCTGGGCCTGGTGGAGCGGTTCGCGCCGGTGACCGATGCGACCTACGACGACCTGCGCCATATGCTGCGCGTGGCCGAAGAAGCCGATTTCCTCGTCTTGAAGTAGATCATACTTCGGAGCGACTCAAAAGGTTGGAGGAGGCTTTATGCCTCCTCCAGTTCGTCCAACTCCTCTGGGCCAAGTATCCTGTTGGTAATATAGGCCGCCAGCCAGGTAGCTATTGTGGTGAGCAACAGGGTCAAGATGCCTTTGACCAGCCTTCGTGTAACATCCTCGTCCATTGACGCCTTCCTCCTCTTGTGTGATGCGCGTGCTTTAGGTTCTAGTGCTCCGGGAGCCAGGGGCTGCTTCTTCTCTTCTTTTCGTCCTGCTCGTTCGCCTCTGCAAGCTTGACCGCCGCTAGCGCTCTCAGGCGACGCACCCGCGCGGTCTCGGCGGTGAATTCGGCCCCGGCCAATATTATAAGCGATGAGAGGTAGATCCATGTAAGGAGGGCCACCACCGCGCCGAGCGTGCCGTATACCGCATCGTAATTGGCGAAGCTGGAACCCAGGTAATAGGCGAACCCCTCCTTCACTAACGCCCACGCGATAGCCGCCAGCAGCGCGCCCAACCATACGTCACGGTAGGTGACGTCGACTCGTGGCAGGACGCGGTACGTCAGCACGAACACCACAAAGATTATCGTCAGCGTAGTGGCGAAGTTCGCTATCTGCCAGAGGACCTCTTCGCCTGGCACGTGCCCGATCAAGTTGTTGGCAATCTGACGGCCTGCCGCCAGGCCCGCGGTAATTATCAGCGAGGCAACTACCAATGCCGCCAGCACCCCCATCATGCCGAAGCCGATCAGCTTGCTCATGAAAAAGCTTGGGTACTTCTCGGTCTTCCAGGCGCGATTGATCGCTTTGTCGAGGGCGTCGAAAGCACCCAATGCCGACCAGAGAAGCGTGATCACGCCTACGGCGGCAAAGATACCGGCGTTAGCTCCCCGGTTGCCCAGGGCGGTTTCTATAGCATCCGATAGAAATTCGCTTGAGCCGGGCAGGATGCGCGCTATGTTATCGTATATGAGGATGCGCGCCTGATCCTCGCCCATGAGGAGGCCGCTGATCGTGACGGCGAGGATGATGAGTGGGAAGAGGCTGAAAAAGGCGTAATAGGTGAGAGCCGCGGCCATATTGCCGACGTCGTCACGCCCAAACTCGTGCCAGGTGGCTTTGACGACTGTGGTGAACTCTTTTCGGGTCATGGGGGCTGGGGGTCAGGG
>JBAURA010000275.1:0-1743 GCA_049580985.1 Chloroflexia bacterium | reverse complement strand
CACCCTGGCCGGGCCACTCGCGGCGGGTCTGGGCCTATCCCTCCTCATCCAGTCGCAGAATAAAGTGCGCGTCCTTGTCGGGGCCGCCGCCCTGGGGGCGCTTGCTGCCTTGTTCGCTCTGCCCACGATAAGTGACTACTTCCCCTGGTTCGACTTCAGGTACAGCCTCAAGCTCACCACGCTCGGTATCTTCCACTACATCCCCTTAACCGACTTCTTGGGCCTGACCCCCTTCAGCATGCCTGCTAATCCGGGCCTGCCTGTGCCCCTGGAAGCGTGGGCTGCTCTCACGGTATCGAGCGCGCTTATGCTGGTCGGCCTGCTGCGTGGGCCTTCACGCCTGCGCTGGCTCGGCCTGATCGGAGGCGCGGCGCTCTACATGCTCTGGCTGCGCTACGGACAGGCGTACCCCTACGCCTGGATGAAGGGTGGCTCCTACGCCGCCTTCCCCTTCCTCGGCCTGGCAGCGTCGGGCCTCGGCGTGCTGGCGGGACGAAGGACGGAAGTTCCAGGTTCCAGGTTCCAAGTTCCAGGTTCCTCTCCAACGTCTATCGTCCAACGTTTATCGTCCATCGTCTATCGTCCATCGTCTATCGTCCTCGCCGCCGCCCTGCTTGCCCTCATGGCGTTCGCGCAGTGCCGCGTGGTTACCGACCACTGGCAGCAACCTCAGCTTTTCGTCCGTGAATTGCCCGCGCTGTACGATCTTCGCAGGGAGATTGCGCCCGGCAGTACATATATGCTGACCAGCGACCCCGCCATCGAGGGGATAACGACCGGCCTGCTAGGCTACATGACCGACCATGCCACCTTCATCGGGCGGGCCAGGTCGGGCTATACGAGCTTCGACTATGGCGGTGTGCCCGGAGAGGTAGGCGATTATCTCCTTGCCCTACCCAACGAAGATCCCGCCGTCTGGGGCTTCTCAGGGGAGGAGCGCGCCTGGTCGGGTGGAGGATTAGTGCTCTACAAGCGGTCGCGGGACCTGGCGGCTCGCAAGCGGCTCGACCTGGTGCTGGCCCCCGGCCAATCCGCTCGACTATATACAAGCGGCGATTGGGTATTGGCCGAGCCTCTCCCTCCCGACGATACCGCCACGGACGAGCGCCTTCTGTCGCTGGTCTTCGCGGGCGCCGGCCCCATGCGCCTATCCATCGACGGCACGGCATACGACTTGCCGCCCGGCCTCTCCACCTTGACCACCGAACCGGTCTCGACGCCCCGCCAGCTTACGCTCAAGAACGAGGGACGCGCGTCCCTGACGCTCTACACTGCCATGCTTATGTCGCTGGGCACAGAGGCAGGTATCTCTGCCGGATCTTCCTCGGCGGTATTGCACGCAAGGAGCCAGGTAGCCGGCACGGTGGTCACAACCACCGTATCTCTCTTCTCGCCCAATATCGGCCCGCTACAGTTGGCCCTCGACGTTTGGGACAGGCCCAACGGCAAACGCTACGGGCGCTACGGCCTTGAACTGGACGGCAATACACCGTCCGTCTTCACCCTGACGCTTGATCTACCATCCGGCAACGTGGCAGGCACGGCTGAAGATGGTGTATCTCTCCCGTTGGGCGCGGCCTTCGACGGATTGAAGCCGGGCAGCTATACAGGCCGCATAGATCTCGGCGCGGGTACATATCCCTTAAGCTATTCAGGCGACCTCTTCGCCTTCACGGTAGCGGGCGACGGCTCCATCTCAGACGTCTTACCCCTCGTGCCGCAGGTGCCCACCACGGTTGTGCT
>JBAURA010000274.1:0-4998 GCA_049580985.1 Chloroflexia bacterium | reverse complement strand
AGATTAATGCGAAAGTATTGAGGTATGCCGCACCCCTACTAACGCTGGGCACAAGTAAGCTACGGCTAGGCGGGCCTGTCGGGGTCGGGGACCGGCTCCAGGGACCACCCGGCGCACCCGCACGTGGCCAGGATGGGCGTGCCGCACTCGCAGTCGCAGCAGGTCCAATAGCCGCCCCCGGAGGCATAGGTCCAGCAGCCGGAGGAGTAATACTTGTAGTAAACCCGGCACTGGAGCACTTCGCCATCCTGCATGTGCTGGAAGCAGCGCGCGTTATATGGCCCGCCGGGCCGGGCACCCAGGCAACCGTTAGGCTCGTTCACTCCGTTGAGGTTGCAAAAGGGGCCGGGAGGGCTGCACTGCGGGACGCGAGGGATGCGCACGTGGGAGCCAGCCTCGGTCTTGCCCGCGAAAAGATGCCCCGTGGCAAGGGCGATCATGCCAGCGAAGGCGGTAGCGCCTGTCTTCCGTATGAAGCCGCGCCGGTCCATTGTGCGGGCGAAGTTCTCGCTAACTAGCTTGACCTTGTCTTCCAGCATGGCGTACCTCCTTGTTGGTGGTTGTCAGTTGTCAGTTGTCGGTTGTCGGAGGGGATAGACGATGGACGATGGACGGTGGACGGTAATACAGTGCTACCGACTACCGACTACCGATAACTGACAACCAGCAACTGACAACTGACAACCGAACTAGCGACTCGCGGCTTCCTGGAGAGATGCTTCGTCCTCGGCGGGCGCTTCATCTCCCTCGGCTGGGCCGAACTTGCCGGTCTTTAGCTCCCGGTAGTAGAGGTCCAGGCCGCTCTTGTTGTTGACCAGGCCCTTGGCGCGGATCACGCCTACTTCGTCGAGCATGAAGATGAAGGGGGTGACGCGCACCTTGTACTTGTCGAGCAGCTTGCTCTCAGGGGTGTAGGGCGCGACGGGGAGGGACGCGCCTACCTCCGAGACGAAGCGCAGGCTTTCCTCTTCGGTGGCGGCGTTGAGCCAGAGCACCGATATATCGGGGTGCTTCTTGGCCCAGTCGTGCAATTGGGGGATGAGTAGGCGGCAGGGGCCGCAGCTTGGCGAGCCGAAGAGGAGGGCCGTGGGCTTGCCACGGTAGGCTGCCAGGCGCTGGGGCTGGCCGTACTGGTCGGTGAGGTTGAAGTCGGGGGCAACGCTACCGCGAGGGAGGCCGTCGCGAGAGACGCCTTCGGCGGTGCCCAGGTACATGATGCCAAGCTGGCGGTAGAGGAGGAGGACCAGCACGATGAGCGCCAGCACCACGAGCCAGAGTAAGATATAGCTGATAAGCCAGATGCCTTCCATGTAGCTCCTTATCTATGACGGCAGACGGCGGGCAATAGGCGATGGTAATTACGAATTACGAATCATGTTCGACGATATTCGGTAGCTGCCGGCTGCGTTACGTGAGATATTTATTATTGTACCATAGCCCACTTTTTGTTTGGCGGGCGGTAGGTATGAACTTTATATCCCTTCTTATAACCCATTTTGGCGGTCCACCGCAAGACCTGGCGGTACCTTCGAGATCATACGTAGGGGCACCCCTTGTGGGTGCCCCTACATCTGGCTTGTTCGGTTTGGCTCGCACGCGGGTATACAGGGAACCTCTATTAAAGAGTTGGGGTATTAGAATGCAAAGGTGAAAAGTATGCGCACCCAGATACTATATGATGGGCTGGAGGCAGGCACTATGCAACGCAAAAACAGGACCTCGATGATTATGGCGCTGGCATTGGCCGCGCTGGTGGTGACGGCGGGCTTTGGGCCGGGGCCTCAGGGGATGGCGACACAACAGGCGAGCGTGCAGGCCCAGGCCACGCCCGTGCCGCTCCCTGGCGACCGGAGCAGATTGTTCACAGAGACGGGTAAGAGCGTGCGCGGGCTGTTCCTCGACTACTGGGAGAAGAACGGCGGGCTGCCGCAGCAGGGCTACCCAATCTCCGGCGAGATGCAAGAGAAGTCGGAACTGGACGGTAAGACCTACACCGTCCAATATTTCGAGCGGGCGGTGTTCGAGTACCACCCGGAGAACAAAGCGCCTTTCGACGTGCTCCTCAGCCAATTAGGGACTATACGCTTCAAGGCCAAATATCCGGGGGGCGAGCCTGGGGGCAGCGCGCTTACCCTGCCGGCGAGCGCGGCGCGCACCCCCTGCGTGGCAACCCACAACGACGGGAACGGGACGACTTATGAACCGAACGCGCCATTCAGAAACTCGGTCGGCAAGGGACATATCGTCAGGGGCTTCGTGCTGTCGACCGCGGGCTGCATGCCTATCGCCGGGGCGAAGGTCGAGCTGTGGCCCGATGTAGGCGGCAACGGCCACGACCCGAACGACCGCGCCTCCGTACTGACCGACAAGGCGGGCGCGTACTGGTACGAGAGCAGGTTCCCCGACCACATACACATGCGCATATCGGCCCCAGGCTACAAGACTATCTTCTCCAACTTCTACCATCCTACGCCGGGGCAGGCCGAGGGTAAGTTCGACATAGTCATCTCGCCCGATAGCGATTGCCAGGTGTTCCCCGAGACGGGCAAGGCGGTGTGCGGCACGTTCCTCGCGTACTGGAAGGAGCACGGCGGGTTGCCACAGCAGGGTTACCCCATCTCCGGCGAGTTCAGCGAAAAGAGCGAGTTGGACGGCAAGACGTACACCGTCCAGTACTTCGAGCGCGCGGTGTTCGAGAAGCACCCTGAGAACCAGGCGCCTTATGACGTGCTGCTGAGCCAGCTGGGCACGTTCGCGTATAAGGCGAAGTACGCGGGGGGTGGGCAGTTGCCCGCCAACCTGGGCCTCAACGACTTCTACGAGCGAGCGTTCCTCAACCTGCTCCTGCGCGACCCGGAGACGTTCACGGGCGTGGGCCTCCCCGACAGCTACGCGCCAGGCTACCGGCACGACAAGCTGACCGACGTGCACGATGCATACCTGCGCGAGACGTACGGTCTGGTGAAGCAGTACCTGGAGAGATTAAGAGGGTACGACAAGAAGGCGCAGAGCGCGCAGCAGGCGGTTTCGACGAGCATTATGGAGTGGCACCTGGACGACGTATCGCGCGGGCAGGAGTTCATGTACCACGACTACATCGTCAACCCGGCGACCGGGGTGCAGATCAACGTGCAGGACGTGATGGTGAACCTGCACCCGCTGAGCAACAAGCAGGACGCGGAGGACTACGTCGCCCGCCTGGGCGAGTACAAGGGCAAGTTCGACGGCGTGCTGGAACAATTGAGGCTCAGGGAGCAGAAAGGGATCTTCCCGCCCAGGTGGATGCTCCAGTACACGATTGGGCAGATGCAGGACTTCGCCAGCGCCGACCCCAGGCAGAACGAGCTATATACGTACCTGAAGACTCGGCTCGACGGGTTGAGCAGCATCAGCGCGGCGGACAAGCAGGCACTCCTAGCATCGGCTGAGAAGGCGATCCGCGACAGCGTCTACCCGGCGTACAACCTTGTGGCCGGCTATTTGGAAGGCATAGTGTCGAAGGGTAGGACGACAGACGGCGTGTGGGGCTTGCCGAACGGCGACGCCTATTACCGCTACGCGATCCATCACTACACTACGACCGATATGACGCCAGACGAGATACACACCCTGGGGCTGAGTGAGGTCGCCAGGGTCAAGGGGGAGATGCAGGCGATACTGGACGGCCTGGGCTACAAAGGGCTGGGCTTCTCGCAGGCGTTGTCGAAGGTAGCGGAAGCGAGCGGCTCTTACCAGACCAATACCCCGGCGGCCAGAGAAGAGTTGCTAAACGCCTTCCGAGCGATCATCGCGGAAGCCGACAAGAACGTGGCGAGCCAGTTCGACATCAAGCCGAAGGTGGCGGTAGAGGTGCGAGCCGTGCCCCCTGAGAAGCAGGCAAGCTCAGCTGGCGGGTTCTACTTCGCGCCCGCGCTCGATGGGTCGAGGCCGGGCATATTCTACGTGAACCTGGGCCGCCCTAACTACCCGAAATACCAGATACCGACGCTGGCCTACCACGAGGCGGTGCCGGGGCACCACTTCCAGCTAGGGATACAAACCGAACTGAAGGGCGTGCCGACGTTCCAGCGGTCGGGAATATTCCCGCCCTCCACCGGCTATACGGAGGGCTGGGCCTTGTACGCGGAGCAGTTGGCCTACGAGGCGGGGTTCTACAAGAACGACCCGTACGGCAACCTGGGCCGGTTGCAAGCCGAGCTATTCAGGTCGGCGCGGCTGGTAGTCGATACGGGCATACACTGGAAGAAGTGGACACAACAGCAGGCCAACAAGTACATGGACGACACGCTGGGCCAGCCGCCGGGAGCTTACAACGGCGAAGTAGTCAGGTACATCGCGTGGCCCGGCCAGGCGCTGGGCTACAAGATAGGTCAGTTGAAGATCCTGGAATTGAAGGAGCACGCGCAGAAGGAGCTAGGGGCCAAGTTCAACATCAAGGAGTTCCACAACATACTGCTCCAGAACGGCACGGTGCCGTTGGAGGTGCTTGAGACGCTGGTGGATGGGTATGTCGCGTCGAAGAAGTGAGGCGCGAAACGCGAAACGCAAAACGTGAGACGCAAAACGCAAAACGTAAAACGTAAGGGCATGAAACGATATTCGTGTTAGAATAGCACGATAGTAAGCACTTACGTTTTACGTTTTGCGTTTTACGCATGATCCTGGTTGACCCCATTCGAGAATATAAGGACGGGCCGCGAGGCTGGCGTCTGTGGTGCCATATGGCGACTGACGACCTTTCGGAAGAAGGGTTCGAGCAGTTGCACGCGATGGCACAGAGATTGGGCATCCCGCGACGAGGGTTTCAGGACCATCCACGGCATCCTCACTATGACTTGCACCCTGGTCTGCGCGCGCTGGCTGTGGAGTGGGGCGCTATCGAGGTGACCAGTAAAGAGTTGGTAAGGCGGTGTTCGCTGGATAAGCAGTTTCGAGGGGGACAATGAGCAACTACATCTGTGTTACCTGTGGCGTGCAGTACGAGGAGGGGGATAGCCC
>JBAURA010000273.1:0-2229 GCA_049580985.1 Chloroflexia bacterium | reverse complement strand
CCACGGCATCGCCTGTTCGGCGCCAACGCCCCAGAACAGTGGTTGCACCGGGGGACCCAACTCCGCGTCGAGGCTCAATGCCAGCTTGGGAAGCTATCAGTCGTTTCTTTCCTGGAGCACCGCCCCTGGGGCGACCCGCTACTGGGTGTTCCGTACCGAGGGCCACGCTGGCTGTAACTATGGTGTCTCGGAAACTTCACAACTATCAGAAAGGAAATGGCTTACGGGGACAAGATAAAATGATCAGTAGAATTCGTGGATGAAAGCGTTTTTGGGCTGCTTTGTGGGATCGACGGTTATCAGATGGCCCGTGTGTGAGCGATACGGAGAAGGGCATTGCACGCCCTGACGGCATTTTGGGCAGCGGATGAGCACGGGTTGGCCTTCAGTGAGGCCATGAAACCTTTCAAATACGTGAATCCGGCGCACGGGGATCGTTTGCACCGCCTGACAAAAGGTGCACGTATAAGTGACCTTGGTGAACAACCAACTGAGCAGCTTCATCCGGTGTTCCAGATCGGGTGCGTCGGCGCCACCGGTTTGCCGGCCTGGCGAAACAACTCGGCAATCGGCTCGTGGGGTCCGAAGACGAGACGGACGAACTGCATCGGCACCTGGCAGGTCGGGCACCACAACGGGTCTTGCCCCGCAGCGCGGCGTCGCTCCTGCCAGGACAGGGTGCACACCGGCGCAGTCTCGGGTGCCTCAGGCTTGTCCTGGCCGAGCACGGCGCGGGCGTGCGCCAGGTAGTGCTCGCGCCAACGCGTGGCAAACAGCCCGGCATAGCGCACCATCTTGAAGTGCTTGTCCGGGATGTGACGGATCAGACGGCCGATGAACGCCAGCACCGGCAGCGTCTTGTACGAAGTCTTGCCGCCTTGCGCGTAGTCTTGGAAGGCAAAGCGGACGGTGCCGCGCTCGGGGTCGTAGGCAGTGATGCGGTATTCGGCCAGCACCGCCCGCTTGGTGTAGCGGCCGATGTAGCGCACAGTAAAACGGGGGTCGCGCAGACTGGCACCGATATGAGCGTACCAGGTGATCTCATACACCCGCTGCAGCAGGGCGTTGAAACGGGGATAGTCGGCCAGGAAGGCCACCTTCTTGGGGAAGCGCAGTTTGCCCGCGCGATGAGCTTGGCGCAAGGCGCTGATGACGTGGTAACGCCACATCCTCTTCAAGGAGCCGTGGGCCATCAGCCAGCCATCGCGGTAGGGGCGGACCCAGCGGCGGCCGTCCAGAGACAGCCCGCCTTCAGTGACCAGCAGGTGCAGGTGGGGGTGCCACTTCAGGTCGCTGCCGAAGGTGTGCAGCACCGCCACGATGCCGAGACGCATGCCATGGTTCTCCCGCGCCCATTGAGACAAAGCCGCCGTCGCAGCTTTGAACAACAGGTCCAGAGTGGCCGGCCGGCTGAAGCTGAGCACATTGCGCAGATCGGCCGGGACCGAAAGAACCAGGTGATGATACGGGACATCGAGCAGATCGTTGAGTACACCAGCAGCCCAGCGGTCTGTCGCGTGCTTGCCACAGGTGGGGCAAAAGCGGGACTTGCAGGAGTGAGGGATGACCTCGATGCGCTGGCACTTGGGGCAGGAGTAGAGATGGCAGCCCAAAGCCGGGGTGCGGCAGGCGATGATCTTGCGCACTGTCTCGAAGACGACCGGGCGGATGAGCTCCCGTGCCGATCTCACAAACTCTTCCCAGTGTGCGGCGAAAATCGCCGCGATCCTGTAGCGGATCTCGGTGCCGATGGCCAGCATGCTCTATCTCCCCACCGGCCGCTGGCATCGGTCGACTTCCTGCTCGATGCTGATAATAAGTCTGAAACGCTTCGCATTCTTGGGCATGACAACCTCTCCGCCGTACGTAACACGGCGAACAGGCCGGCATGTTCCAAGGTGACTCGGGACCTGGCGAGCCGCTCTATCTCAGCTGTCACCGCCACACACGCTCACTATGGCCACAACCGAAGCCCTCACACCAAAGGTTCGCGCGCGAAGCGCGCTAAGTTCTCCGCCGGTCCGACGTATTAGATCCGGACCCGACCGGCGGCGGCCGGCTGTCCGTTCAACCGACAAGGAGTCATCCATGACCTCTCTTCCCTCGCCCGCGAGACCTCTCGCGTTGCGCTCTTTGCTGTGGACCTTCGTCCTCGTCCTCCTGATGTCCCCGGCCGTCCAGGCGGCCGTTTCGAATGATGACCTCGCCCGCTACGCGGACCAGATCTTC
>JBAURA010000272.1:0-3131 GCA_049580985.1 Chloroflexia bacterium | reverse complement strand
TTACAACACCTGTTTGGACCCGTTTTGAGGCTCCTTGTAGCCGTTTTTGACCAGATCAAGAGCTGTTTATGCCCGATAAACTAGCAATTACCGTTTAAGGGAAGTTCCGTGGGAAGTGAAGTTCTTTACATAAGAATCTGATCTGCCGACTTAAGGTAGTTCCATCGGCAGACAGATCTTAAGGAGCTAACCCCTGAGCCCTGACCCCCGACCCCTGATCACTCGCCCGTGGCCGGTGCGTCGGGCACCTGGACTTCGATCTTGCCTTCTCGTACTCGGACTTTGTAGGTGTTGATGTCCAGTTTGGCGGGTCCCTGGGTCACTTTGCCCGTTTGCACGTCGAAACAGGAGCCGTGCCAGGGGCAGCGTACCTGGCGGTCTTCGAAGCTGCCCTCGGAGAGGGGGCCGAAGCGGTGGGTGCAGAACTCCTGGAAGGCGTAGAATTCGCCGCCCACCTTTGCTACGACTATTGCGTGGCCCACCAGTTCGAGGCGCATCGTCTCGCCCTCGTCCAGTTTGCCGGCGCTGCCTACTTCTACGTATTGGCCGGGTTTCGCCCCTTGCTTCTCGCTCAACCTAATCGTAGCCTCTGGGCTGCGAGCTTTCCGCCTGTGCCTGCCTACTCCTATGCCGTCGTCGTAGACGATCTTGCCACCCAAATAGCCGGAAACGGAGATTATGCCGACGCCCAGGATCGACAGGATCAAGGATGCAATGGGCGTTATAGTATCGTCAAGAGCGGGGAGCCGGGTAACCACATTCAGAGCGGTGAGAGCAAGGAGGGCCAGGTTGAGCCACATATGGGTGGTGGCGGGTTTCTTGGCGGGGTGGTCGGCACGTATGTCGGCCCAATCGACCAGGCCGGGGATGGCGGCGAGAACGCCTGCCACCAGGCCCGCGAGCAGCGTGTAGAAAGCCCCCCGCACGGCTGTATTGCCGGTCCCCAGGAAGATGGAGAGGTCGAAGAGGAGGCTGAGCACCAGCAGCCCAATCGGGAAATGCACCAGGATCGGGTGCAGAGGGTGGCCCAAAGGTTTGCCCTGCAACAGGTCTTTCACGATCACCCCTCGGCTCCTTCCTTCTTGGGCACCGCCGCGCCCGCCCGCTCGGCTCGCTTGCGCCACTCGTCCTTTGAGTTGCGGGCGATGCTGATCCCCTGATCGTACACCATGCGCCCGCCCAGGTAGCCCGAAACGAGCAGCAGCAGGGTAGAGAGGATAGATAGGGCGAAGGGCAGAGCGGAAACGGTGGTAGAGGTTGTGAGGGTGTCAAGCCGCAGGAACAGATTGGCTATTTGCAAGACCGTTACCGTCAGGTTGAGCGCCATGTGGTACAGACCGAGCGTGCGGGCGGGCTTGCCGGGCTTGATATCCCACCAGTCGGCCAGCCCGGTAGGGATAGCGCCCAGGGCCGACACAAGCCCGAACGCGATGCAGTAGAACGAGGTCTGCACCATGGCGTTGCCGCCCACCCCGAGGTTAGCCAGGATGTCGAACAACAGCGCGGCGGGCCAAAGCGCGGTAGGCACATGCGCCAGGATCGGGTGCAACGGGTGCTTGAGCCATTTGCCCTGGAGGAATTCTTTCATTGGGGTCAGTTGTCAGTTGTCGGTTGTCAGTTGTCAGTTGTCGGTAGACGGTAGACGGTAGACGGTAGACGGTTGCACGACTAGAGAGCTTATAATGAGAGCAAACTGCGTGCCATAGCAGCAGCGCTTACCGACAACTGACAACCGGCAACTGGCAACCGGCAACCGATAACTATCTTCCGCTCAGATGCCCGCCATGCCGCCCGTAGCGGTTGGCTACGATCTCGGACATGACGGCGAGGGCGATCTCAGCCGGGGTTTTGGCCCCGATGTCGAGGCCGACGGGGGCGTGGATGCGGGCTAACTGTTCGCCAGTGGCTCCCATGTCGCGCAGGGCCGCGGTGCGTTGCTCGTTGGTGGTGCGGCTGCCGATTGCGCCTATGTAGCGGGCCGGCGATTGTATGGCGGCCAGGAGCGCCGGGTAGTCGAACTTGGGGTCGTGGGTGAGCACCACCACGGACGTGCCGCTATCGAGGCCAAGGGAGGCCAATGCGTCGTCGGGCCACTCGACCATAATGCTATCGGCCTGGGGGAAACGTTCGGGCGTAGCCAACGAGCCACGGGCGTCTACCACCGTCACGTGGTAGCCCAGCAACTTGGCTAGCCTGTGAAGAGGAATGGCGATGTGCACCCCCCCAATGATGACCAGGCGTTGCGGCGGCGGGAAGCTCTCGATGAAGACGTCGAACCGCTCACCTTCGGCTTCGTAGGCCTTTAGCTCATTGCGCCCGCTCGCAAGCAGGGAGAGGGCATCCGAGGCGATCTGCTCGTTGAGGAGCGGGTGGATGCTGCCCTCCACGCCACCATCGGCGGCGACAAGTATCTTCGACCCGATTCGCTCGCCGGAGACGACCGTGGCGAGCGCGGCGGGCCTGTTCTCCCTCAGCAGCCCGGCGAGTTGGGAATAGACAGGCATAAGTCTACCAATCTAGAGGCTCGACGTAAACGCTGATCGCGCCGCCACAGGAGAGGCCGACGTCGGTCAGCATATCGGCGGTGATGCCGTATTGGAGGAGCACCGGCTTACCCGTATTGAGGACGCGCATAGCCTCCTCGAAGACCGCACCCTCGACGCAGCCGCCACTCACCGATCCTGCCATCTCGCCGCCGGTTGACACGGCAAGCTTCGCCCCCTCGCGGCGGGGGGCCGTGCCGTCCACCTTCACCACGGTAGCGACGGCCACTTGCTCGCCTGCCGCCAGCCAACGTTCGATGGCCGGCAGTATGTCGTTCCTCATCGTATCCGTTTCCATCTCGTTATCCTCTAGTGAATGATCCTCGCGCTCATTATATCACCGACTGACTGATCAAAACATGGCGGCAATCCCCAGTAGTTTCGCGTGTTCAACCGTGGATTCAACGCAGAGGAAGCAGAGGTAACAGAGGAAAGCAGAGTTTTCTTATTTACTCACCTGGCACACATTGCACAGTCGGGACGATCACCCGCCGATTGAAATCGGTGGCTACGCAAAACGAAGTCCGCCTTCGCGGACTGTCTCTCCCCTACCTCATGCCTTATGAGTACGAGAATGCTTGGCAGAGT
>JBAURA010000271.1:0-2435 GCA_049580985.1 Chloroflexia bacterium | reverse complement strand
AACAAAGGGTTCGACCACCTCCTGCGTGCCCTGGCCCTCGCGGCCTCCCAGGATGCGCCCTGGCGCTGGGTCTTCGTGGGTGAAGGCTCCCTGATGTCATCGCTCTCTGGGCTGGCGGGCGCGCTCGGCCTGTCGCAACGCGTCCTCTTTACCGGCAGCCTCATCGACCCTGAGCTACACAGCCTCTACCCTATGTGCGACCTGTTCGCCCACCCGACGTTATACGAGGGTAGCTCGCTCGTCACTCTCGAAGCCCTGGCGCACGGGCTGCCCGTGGTCGCCAGCGCAGTAGGCGGCATCCCCGACAAGGTGCTGCCGGGGGAAACAGGCTTCCTGGTGCCCCCAGGAAATGAACAGGCGCTGGCCGATAAGCTAAAATGGATGTGGGCGCACGCCCAGGCCCGCGCCGAGATGGGCCGCCGTGGCTCGCGCCTGGCCGCCGAACAATTCTCCTGGCAAAGAGTCGCCGCCCAAACGGAGGGGTTATTCGCCACCCTGGCAGCCGAGCACGCACTATGCCGTTAGTAGTTATGCTAGAAACGCGAAACGCGAAACGCAAAGCGAGAAACGCGAAACGCGAACGACGCGAAGACCGTTATGCTCTTACTGCGGAGAATCGGAGAGCAAGAGCACACCGACGTTATCACGTTTCGCGTTTCGCGTTTCTCGCTTCAGTCCCCCGCTCGCCGGTCCGGGAGGGCTTGTGTTAGACCTGCTTAGGTGGCTGCTGGGCGTGCCGGTGCTGGCGTTCTTGCTGTATGCGCCTGGGGCGGTCGTCCTCAACTCGCTATCCGCGCGCGGACATGGCAGGGCGTTCTTCGCGGGGGTGGACGAATGGCTCTTCTCAGCCGTGCTGATCAGCTTCCTGACTACGGGCCTGATCGCTTTCATCCTCGCTGAGGTTGGGTTGTTCCACTGGTGGCTCATCCTGGGGCTGGTGGCCCTGGTGTCGCTGCTGGTTGGCATCTGGCTGGGAGGGACGCGACATGGGCTATCATCGCTCTTGCGGTTACTTGCCGTGCCGCCGGCATACCCGCGCAGGGCCGTGGAGGGTCGCCTCTCCCGCTATCAAAGCTGGGCATTGATCGCGCTCATCCTGGTGGCGGGCGTATTGTTCTCGCGCCCCGCCGAGATGCTGCGCGGCGCGCTCGACTCGGGCGCATACGTAAACGCGGGCGTTGCCCTGGCGCGCAACGGCTCTATCATCCAGCGCGACCGCCTGTTGCGCGAGCTTGACAACGACAGGGGCGAGATACCCGAGCTGTTGCTGGACCTGAACGACGACCGCTTCACCCTCGACAAGCTGCGGATGCCCGCTTTCTACGTGTTTGACAAGCAGGCCGCCGAGGTGCTTCCTCAGCACTACAATCTCTACCCGGTGTGGATCGCCCTCCTCCACTCCCTCTTCGGGATTTGGGGCGCGCTCTACGCTACCCCTCTGCTGGCGATGCTGGCGGCCCTCGCGGTCTACTTCTTCGCCCGCCGCGCCCTGGGAAGCGGCCCCGCGCTGGTGGCGCTCCTCCTGTTGGTGCTGTGCCCCGTCACGATCTGGTTCGCGCGCTACCCGGTGTCGGAGGTGATCACGGCCCTCCTCGCTTTCAGCGCCTTCTTCGCCTTCGTGCGCATGGTGCAGCTGGCTTCCGACAAGAGCGTGAGAGGAGATGCGGATACCCAGGACCAGTACGCTTTCGCTTCCGACGATGCGCGCCTGCCGTGGTCGCTGCTGTGGGGTGTCATATCGGGCGCGTGCCTGGGGCAGATCGCGCTTGCCCGGCCCGACTTCATCTTCTACCTGGCCCCGGTGCCTGCCTACCTGCTCTACTGGCGCCTGTCACGGCGCTGGCGACCTGCTTATACGTGGTTCACGTCCACGCTTGGGGCGTTCCTGCTCCTCTATCTTGTCCACTTCGTCTTCTACAGCTTCGCCTACACCCTCGACCTCTATCACAACAGCTTGCAGCACGCGCGCCGCCTGTGGGGGCCGCTACTGGCCGCCTTTTACGCGGGCGTGGCATTGCTCATCGTGGTGGACCGCCTCTACCCGCGCCTGAAACCCCTGTGGGTGCGCGTCGAGAGCCTGGCCGCGCGCTACCGGCGCGTGTGGGTGGGCGCGCTTATACTCGGCCTGGCGGTATACGTTCTGTATAACTACCTGTACGCCCCCTGGCAACCTAACAACCGGCAGGACGACGCGGGCAACGTCATCCCGCAGGCCATTGCGACCAGCTGGGAGAGCTACATAGGCGCGCCCGTGGACGAAGGCTCTCGGTTCAACCTCGTGAGGATAGGGTGGTACCTCTCGCCGATTGGCCTCCTGCTGGGGGCCGCCGGGCTGCTCAGGTGGACCTGGGACCGGCTGAACGCCGCCACCAGCCTCTTCTTCATGTCGGTCCTCATATCGGGCTTCGTTTTCATCCAGGAAACCTACACCTCTG
>JBAURA010000270.1:0-6162 GCA_049580985.1 Chloroflexia bacterium | reverse complement strand
CCTTAGCTGGGTCGGCACACCTGTATATGGTACGCTCATCAACAGGGCGAGGCATGCCTCGCCCCTACACACGTCCATTACCCGATTAACGGGCTAATCTTCCTAAACCCGCCCGCCCATACAACAGGTTTTATTAGATGCTTCTCAGCGAAACGCTGGTATGAGTGCAAAGCGATTTACTGGCACAGATCTCGCTATAAGTAACCAGGCGCTCAAGGGTCTTGGGGCGTTGCCCGAGAGCTAGACCGGGGAAGGCTGAAGCATATGCTAACCAGGTAAGGAGAGTGTCATGGGTCGGGGGCCTGTACTTATAGTAGATGATGAGCCGGCTATGGTCGATTTGGTGTCGGAGTTATTGGAGCAGGAAGGCTACAGGGTACTGTCAGCCACAGACGGTATGCAAGGGCTGGGCCTCCTGGTTATGGAGCGGCCTGCGGTGGTTATTCTCGACCTGGATATGCCCGTAATCGATGGTGTGAGCTTCGCCAAGACGGTGGAGACCTACGGGCTTTCACCCAAGATCATCTTGATGACGGGCTACCCCGAGGTGCCCCAGTGGGCCAGGCTGGTAGGGGCGACGGCATATTTGCAGAAGCCGTTCCAGGTCAGCGAATTGCTACAGGTTATTGGTGAAGTGTACGGCGAAGCGTAACCCGCCTGAGTGAGCGGGGCTACTTTATTTCCTATTCTTTTTGTTTGGCTTTTTCGCTTTTGTTACTGGGCGGGCGAATACGATTCGTTCTCGTCCTTCCATTCCAGGAGAGCGTGGTGGCGTCGGTGGCGCGGTTTGCATCCGAGAGGGGTCACGTCTAAGTTTATTCTCGTCTCTGAGTCGTTCGTGTTTTGAGAATTTCGCGGCTTCGTCCCATACTCTCGTAAACGACAAATGCAAACCAAAGTTTGGCACTCGCTCATAATAATGCAACAGTGATTGGTTTTCATCCTCAGTATCAATGAACTCCTCAACCTGCATAGGGTCTGTAATTCGATACTTCGAGAAACGCTTCACTAAATGCTCAATATAAGGCAATCGCGCCCAATCCTTAAAATAGAGATTCTCGGAAGCATTTTGCACTTGGAAGGCATTGAGTTTGGAAATGTCCGCATTTGGCACTTTGTGTAAGATAGCTTCATATCTGGATAAGCCAATATCATAGACCGTTCGATCATAGAGCATTAGTAAGTGTGTTGGTGAAAGTGGTACGAAAATCTGCAAGCCCCTAGCTAATGTTCCGGTTAGTCCGTACCCACGAATGCCTTCCAAGTAGTGGTTATACTTGAATACAGGATTATCAGAAGTAACGAAAGTTTGCTCCCCAGTTGCGCATATTAGGCACATACCCAAGTCGCTTATGCCTTCCATTGCAGCAGCGCTTAATGTCTGTAATGAATAAACCACAGGATTTCCGAACCCAATACGTATTGCATCCAAGTCTTCACCTTCGAGCGTGGGATCATCTCTGTACGCCTGCTTGGTTATTTTGTCAATACCACTATTTAGTTTTTCTGCGGCACGTGTAGTTCGAATCATCTGTGTTGCCACGAAAAAGTAGAGTAATCCATGCTCTCCGCTACCTGCCTTTGGCAACGTGGATGTACGTACGATTTCTTTGACAACAGGTGCAAAGTGGTCCTCTACGTTGGCGATTGCGTCTTCGTATTCATCAGTGTCACCGTGTAGGTGTGGTTCGCAGCACTGATCACGCAGAGTTGCATTCTGAACGGCTTGACGACGTTTCAGGTTGTACAGGTTGAGTTGCTTTCCATTGTTGGAAAAAGCTCCCAGATAGAATTGCGGAACGTAATGATGTCTTTTCTTAACCATTTATTAGTCCCAATACGTTTATATCTTGCGCCTGCCGATCTGCACTTACACCTAAATAAATTCGCATCAATTAGCACAGATTATACCATCTCGGAATACGCTTAAAATGAAAAGGGTTGACCTCTCATTTAATTAATAAACTTGTAACATCCGTCACCGTCAATTTACCCGCCTACGCTAGAATATGAATGGAGCGTGATGCGGCATGCTTCACACGTCGTTCGCAGGGCGCTGTGCGATGTTGAAGCATGTCGCATTACGTCGAAATCATAGTAGCTGGTGGTGATATAATGAGCACGCACATACAGCTAGTTGAGGAGACGCAGTCGGCGGTAGTGAAAGCCGTGCTAGCAGCGGCTGGGGCATGGGCGCAGAAGGTGCGCGCCCCGGAGGAGGATATCTCTTTAAGTATGGGCATGAATACGGATGATCTTACGATACTTGTGGTAGACGACGAGCCTAATATACTGGAAGTAGTGAGCGCGTACCTGCGGCGAGAGCTTTACAGGGTAGTGACCGCCGCCGATGGCGAGGAAGCGCTCAAGCAGGTCGTCGAGCACAGCCCCGACCTGGTGGTGCTCGACGTGATGCTCCCCAAGCTGGACGGGCTGGAGGTTTGCAGGCGCATACGCGCCACGTCGAACACGCCCATCATCATGCTGACGGCCAGGGGTGAGGAGACGGACAAGCTGGTAGGGTTGGGGATGGGAGCAGACGATTACCTGACCAAGCCGTTCAGCCCACGCGAATTGGTAGCCCGCATAAAGGCCGTTTTGCGCAGGGCCACGCCGACCAGCCAGCCTGAACCGGGGGCCGATAGCGCGCTCAAGTTCCCCGGCCTGCGCATCAATTCGCGCACCAGGGCCGTGGAGACCGATGCCGGGCCGGTGGAGCTGACCGCCAAAGAGTTCGACCTCCTCTACTTCCTGGCGAGCCACCCGCAGGAGGTATTCACGCGCACCCAGTTGTTGGACCAGGTGTGGGACTACTCGTACTATGGCGATACCTCCACTGTTACCGTACACGTGAGACGCCTGCGCGAAAAGATCGAGTCGGACCCCATGAGGCCGCGCTATATCAAGACGGTCTGGGGGGTTGGCTACAAATTCGAGCGGTAGGGGACGAATTACGAATTACGAATTACGAACGGCGGTGACCAGATGAGCATACGAGGCCAGGCAATCCAAAATCCAAAATCCAAAATCCAAAATCAGACCATGTTTCTGGGCTTCGCGGTGGTTGGGCTGGCCGTGGCGCTGGTGGTGGCGCTGGTGGCGGCGTGGCTTTCGCTAAACCCGCCGGCCAAGGACTTGCAGGACCTTACCCTCTTCCTGCTCGTTTCGGGGAGCGTTTCGGTTGGATTAGGGGCGATTGGGTTCCGGCTGGGGTTGGGGACGCGGGTGCCGTCGCTGGCGGTCAGCGTGGCGCTTGTATACCTAGTGGGCGTGGCGGTGGTGGGTATCAACATCATCTACACCTCTTCCCAGATGTTCTTCTCGAAGGAACACGACCTGCCCTTGCTGACTGTGCTGCTGATCTTCTCGGCGGTGATCTCCCTCTTTTTCGCGATCTTCATGGCGCACAGCATGGTGTCGCGGCTGCACGCGCTCCTGGCGGTGGCCCGGCAGGTCGCGGATGGGGATCTTACCGCCCGCGTGGATGTTAACTCGCGCGACGAGATTGGGCGGCTGTCGTCGGAGTTCAATGACATGGTCAAGCGGTTGGGCGAGATGCAAGAGGAGCGCGCGCGACTCGAATCCTCGCGGCGCGAGTTGATCGCGGCGGTATCGCACGACCTGAGGACGCCCCTGGCTAGTATGCGCGCCATGATCGAGGCGTTGAACGACGGCGTGGTGACCGACTCCGATACGGTGCATCGTTACCTGCACACGATCCAGGGCGAGACGCAGCACCTCGCCACCCTGATCGATGACCTGTTCGAGTTGTCGCAGATAGACGCGGGCGCGCTGAAGCTGCACCTCGAGCCTACTTCGCTGGCCGACCTGGTATCGGACGCGCTGGAGAGTATGAACGCGCAGGCGGAGAAGAAGAAAGTGCGGCTGGAAGGGCACGTGGAAGGCGCGCCGCCGCGCGTGCCCCTCGACGCGCCCAGGATGCAGCGCGTTCTCTACAACCTGATCCAGAACGCCATCCGGCACACGCCCCAGGATGGCACGATCACGTTGAGAGTGCGTGGAGCCGAGGACCAGGTTGAGCTGATGATCATGGACACCGGGGAGGGCATACCGGAGGGCGACCTGCCCCACATATTTGACCGCTTCTACAGGGGAGAGCGCGCCCGTACCCGCGAGAGGCAGGACGGCGGGCCGGGAGCGGGCCTGGGCCTCGCTATCGCCAGAGGGATAGTGGAGGCGCACGGCGGCTCAATCCACGCCTCATCCATGCCGGGGCAAGGGGCGGCCTTCCACGTTGTGTTGCCTGCGATGGCAGGAGTGGGCAGCACGCTTACCATTTAGGTCTGATGCAGCTTTCTCATGGCAGCATGACCAATGTGGAATGAATGCCGCCGAGGTTGAGGGGCAGCTTGCGCCAGTTGTTTCCACAATCGATACTTTCCCAGATGTCTCCATTGCTCAACCCTGCATAGAGCAAGTCGGGCGCATTCGGGTCGGTCAGGAGAGCGTATGGCATGTGGTCGAGAGGTTGAGGAAGGCCACCAGTGAGTTTCCGCCAACCGTTTCCCTCGCGCCGGAATATATACGCCTGGGCATTGCCATCGCCATGGGCTTTGAACGGGCCGGGCGAGAGCGAGACGTACCAAATGTCGGGTCGAATTGGGTTGGCGGCGACGGCCCATCCATAATGGCGATCCAGCCCTTTGCGCGGCTTGGTCCAGTGGCGTCCTCCGTCTGTGCTGAAAGCCGCGCCTCCGCCTGTGCCCCCTCCTTCGTAAAGGCGCGATCCGTCCCGCGCGTGGAATATGAGTGAGTGGCAATCGCGCAAAGCGCCCCTACAGTGTCGCGACCAGGTCTTGCCCCCGTCTGTTGTCATGACGACCGCCCCTGCCTCGATCCCTACCGCGATGTGCCCAGGAGCGGTGGGAGATGTGGCGATGGCTTGCACGTAGCCTATGAAGGGCTTTTCCGCGGGCGAGAGCCACAGCCAGCGCCAGGGGATGCGGCGGAACGATCTCATCTCGCGCCAGGTAACGCCGCCGTCGTTCGACTTGAAGACGAACACGGGCTTCGTCCCCGCATATAGCACGCCGGGCTGGGTGCGGCTCGCGGCGATAGCTTTGATGATGTGCCCTGTAAGTCCGCATGCTCGCCACGTCTTACCCGCGTCGTCGGAGCGAAGCACTCCGTTGCCTTGCGTGCCCGCGTATACTCTGCCTGCATTGAGAGGATCGGCTGTCAGGCATACCACCCGCTGGTCACGCAAGAGAGACTCAACGTGCCACGAGCCGTTGCCGTCGCAAGCCGCGCGCGAAATGCCTCCGCCTGTTGTAGATATGAAGATGCGTTCCATCCTTATCAAGCCTTACTGTCAGTTGTAGAGACCAGAGCGTTACGTGTCGGGCTGGGTGCGAGTGAAATGCGTACCGGCAATAGCATGAGCACGCCAAACAAAAGGAAGATCATGTAGTGGGTGAAAGGTGGAATGTCGGCTGCGATCGCCAGGTAGACGAGCCCCAGCAGCGCATAGCCAATTGAGATCCGCCCGGCCCATCTTGAAATCAAGTTGGTCCGTAGAATTGACACGCCATAAGCGGCGAACGCGGCCAGTGTCAGCACCGAGTAGGTGACAAACGTCACCTTCAACCATTCGGAGATTCGTACGAAGAGATCAAGGCTGGTTGGGTTCGTGACGGCGTCTTGCGCCCAGGTTGCCGCGCTCACACGAAAGGCGGCTTCCAGGACCAGCAGAAGAGCGCCGAATGATATAGCAAGGCTGCCAATCCGCGAATAAAGATGCTCACCGCGCCAGCGAAGGTTATCTGAAAGCAGGTATGCACCGAAGGTAGCAAGCAGCGAGCCCGCGACGAGTAGCGCTCCTGTCCACGCCCAAAGTGTGCTATTCGCGCCGATAACCGCGGGCCACGCTCTGTAGGGAAGAGCGTAGATCATAGCGCTCCCCGCATAGTTGAAGGGTACGCAAGCAGCCACCAGGAAGATTGTCGATCCCACCGCCAAAAGCGCACCGGTGGCCTTGCGTACGGTTTGATAGTTGGGTTCAAGCGTTTTCATAGTAGAGTCCCTCTATCCACGTCAATTTGATTTTACAAATTGTAAACCCAAATATTGTCTTTGTCAATAGGGTAGGCTATAATTGGCTCCAAGATGGCCGAGCAGAAACGCAAATACAGGCTTGTCAAG
>JBAURA010000269.1:0-1576 GCA_049580985.1 Chloroflexia bacterium | reverse complement strand
GGGTTTATGAACCCGGAAAAGCGGGAGAAAGCACAGGCGGTATCGGCTCGCATAAACGATAACACTTATGGACGCGGGGTGCGAGTGAAGTCGGTGGAGTTCACCGATGAGCAAATAGATATGTACGACGTAGTCAACAGCGAGACCGGGCGCTTCATGGCGAACGGGTTGGTAGTGCACAACTGCAACGCAGACATGACCAAGCTGGCCCTCATCAATCTACGCACGGCCCTGCGCGGCTGGGATGCCCGCACGGTGAATACCGTGCACGATGAGATCGTGGTAGAGGCGCGAGAGGACCAGGCCGAGGAAGTGAAGCATATCGTGGAACAGGCGATGGTCGGCGCCGGTGAGGCGATCCTGAAGGTAGTACCCATATTGGCCGACGCCGCGATTGCCGATTATTGGAGCAAATAGCCAAGGATCAGCGGCAGCGCACGCGTGTGCTTGCTACCGCCGCTTAATTGTGCTATACTTGCCGGGACCGGGTGACGCATTCGCCATTATAGAGATGGCTATCTAAAGGTGTGCGTGACTTCGGTCGAATAGACTACCTGGATTGCTCATGCGTTGTGCAATTTTCTATGTCGCTTATGCGTTAACTAGTTTAGGCATTCTTGCCTAGATGCCGGCAGGGAAAGTGCAGCCAGGAGCGAATTTAGGCATTCTTGCCGAGGCCGCGAGCCGAGCCTTCTCCTTATACTGGACCTAGCTAACCGTTACCAGTTACGTCTACCTGCGTCTGAAGACGCTACGTGCGAAAGGAGAAGGCGACCTATATAAAGAGTAGGAGTCGTTGGGTGAGGGCCCACCTTGTGGCCCGGATCTATACGATTGCCTCGATTCTTTTTGTCGATAGTCGAATTTCATTGAGGAGGGATAGATGAGGAACAACGTTCTAAAGTGGTTACGCCTGCTGGCGGTCGTCGTAATGGCGCTGCCCGCGTTCGCCGCACAACCGGCGGCAGCGCAGCCCAACTGCCGCACCTTCACCGCCACGGCCAAGACTGTATGCGATAAGTTCCTGGGCTACTGGGACAATAATGGCGGGCTGGCGCAGCAGGGCTTCCCTATCACCGAGGTGCTGTCGGAGGTTAGCGATACCGACGGGAAGATCTACACCGTCCAGTACTTCGAGCGCGCTGTGTTCGAGCTCCACCCTGAGTTCGCGGGCACAGAGAACGAGGTATTGCTGCAACTGCTCGGCGTCTACTTCTGGCAGAGGCGGTACCCTACCGGCGCTCCGAACCAGATTCCGAATGCAGAGCCGGGCGCTCGCACGTACTCTCAGACCGGCAAGGTGCTGGGAGGTACGTTCCAGAGGTACTGGGATTCCCACGGCGGGCTGCGCCAGCAGGGCTTCCCTATCTCCAACGAGTTCATCGAGGTGAACGACCTGGACGGCAAGCCTTATAGGGTGCAGTATTTCGAGCGCGCTGTATTTGAGTATCACCCTGAGTTCGCGGGCACAGTAAACGAGGTATTGCTGTCGCAGGTAGGCACGTTCGCGGAGCGGATCAGGCACGCAGCGCCCACGCCCCCCACGCAGCCTCCGGCGTTGCCTACGGCCACCACC
>JBAURA010000268.1:0-2898 GCA_049580985.1 Chloroflexia bacterium | reverse complement strand
ATTACGCAATCAGGGTAGAACGTGTTCGATACTATCTTTGAGAGCTGCCCCCTGGTGGCGGTGGCTCCTGGCCGGAAGTAGGGGCGGTTGGTGGGGGGCACGCAAGGTTCGCCTAGACCTCCACATGGGTATCCACTCATCACGTCGGGTCTGTTCAAGAGGAGGCGCTCTATGAACAGGTGGAAGGTGCTCTGCTCCTGCACGTCCTCAAAGGTCTGAGTGCCTGCCTGTATCTCATCGTTGAAGCCTGCGGCATTGGACACAATCTTGGCTATCTGCCCCCTGGTGGCGTTGGCCGAGGGTCGGAAGTAGGGGCGGTTACCAGGAGGCACGCACGGCTCGCCTGGACCACCACAGTCGTAGCCCTGCATCACCCCGTACATAGATAGCCTCTCTATGAAGAGCCAGAATGTGGAGCTAGGGGGCACGTCCTCAAAGGTTTGTACGTCCCCTGGCAAGTCATCGAAGGCAGCGGCATTAGCCACGATCTTAGCAATCTGCCCACGAGTGATGAGGTTACCTGGACGGAAGTAGGGGTCATTGTTGGAGTTACAAGGCTCACCCGGCCCTCCACAGGGATAGCCGGAGATGAAGCCCTGGCAGGCCAGACATTGTATGAAGGGGTGGAAGGTGGAGCCTTCGGGCACGTCAGCGAATTGGAGGGTGCAGGGGGGAGGGGTAGGGAGGAGGGTGGGGGTGGGAGGAGAAGCTGTGGAGGTCTCGGTGGGTGCTATGGGCGTGTCGGTGCTTATGGCAACCGTGCTGGTGCGGGTGGACGTGGGGATGAGGCCGGTGGGAGTGCGAGTAGGGGTGTTGGTGGAGGTAACGGTTGGAAGCACGGGGGTACTGGTGCCCGTGGGACCAGGCCCAACGATACGGTTAAGGTTGGTCGAACCCTCGTATGGGCTGCTCTGGAAGTACCACAGCGCACCGTCCGGTCCTGTCTCTAGATCGCCCTTGACGCTTACCCCAGTCACAATATTGACCTGGGTTACGAGAGTGCGCTCGGGGTTCAGGTAGAAGTGGCGTAGCGTGGCCGTGTTGTGCGACGCCATGAATAGCTCGTTCGTCCACTGCGGTATCTGGTTGCCTGTATAGACGGTAATGCCGGTAGGAGCATCGCAGCACTCAGCATCATTCAGGAACCACAGGGGCGAGATAGTGTTGTAGATGGGGCTGGGGTTAGGATCGTCACAGGGGTAGCTTGCCCGCCAGCCGTAGTTGTATGTGGCCTCTATCCTATTCATTTCATCGTCGCAGCCTGGGCCATTCTCCGAGGCGAAGATGCGTGGGTAGGGATTCATCAAGGTTACTGGGTCATGCACGAAGTCGAAGCTATTGCGGAGGCCGATAGCGTACAGGCCGGGCACAGCGCCAGTCTGGGTGAATACGGGATTATCGGAAGGGATAGTGCCGTCACCATTGATGCGGTGCATCTTGCCGTTCTTGACGGTCACGTTCTGAGAGTTGGCGGCGCAGCAGCCGTCGTCACCTATGGTGATATACAGCTTGCCGTCCTGGCCGAAGTGTATGTTGCCCCCGTTGTGGTTGCCCGCCGTCGCATCGTCGGTGGCCGTCCATATGTCCACGGGGTTAGAGCCTACACCCCCGTTCTCCTCGAAGCGGGTCACCTTATTCAAGAAAGGGCTGCACCCACCGGCAGTGCCGCAGGACCAGTAGATGTAGATGTAGCGGTTGGTGGTGAAGTTAGGGTCGATGGCTATGCCGAGCAGACCGCGCTCGCCGCCGGACTGGGTGTTGACGTGGAATACGGGTGCTACCTGGAGGCTACCCCCTGAGTAGAGGCGGACATTACCTGTGTTCTTCTCGTTGAAGAAGAGCCTGCCCGCTGGGTCGAAGGCCATAGTTACAGCGCCGCCAGTGAGGCCGGGGAGCACAGTCTGGATGGAGGCACCGGCTGGCAGAGGCTCAGTGCCGCCGCCGGTGGGGCCGTTCGGGTCTGCCTGGGAGGGTGCAGCGTCCGTAGGCGCGGCGGCGCTGAGGGGTTGAGCCGAGAGGATTATCGCGATAGATAAGGCCAGTAGCGCCACTAAGCCAAAGATGATGGACAGCTTCAATGGGGACTTGGGTGTCATTCAGGAGAACTCCTTCCTTGCTGGACCGGCAAGCTGCTAGCCAATGTAGCTTGATCACGCCCGTTTTGGCAGGCCGGTCGCCGATCTGTGGGGTGGCGGCTTGTGTCGTGCCGCCCAAATGGCATATCCCTAGTTTAGCGATTGCGGCGCGCTTGCGCAAGTGGGGGTTGGGGGATTGGGGGATTAGGGGTTAGGGGTTAGGGATTAAGGGGTTAGGGGTTACGGACTATGTTATTACGTTTGGCGCATGTGTAAAAAGAGTGCAAGGGTAGATTAGATGCCCGATAGCGCGAACCAACTACAAGTTTGTATGCTGAACGCAGTGAAGAATCTCGTTCCTCGCGTATGATCTTTAGGATACAGCTTCTTCACTGCGTTCAGCATGACAAAGCCCCACCTGGCCGGCTTCTTTTGTACATTCATATGCATGCTGAACTTGCAATCCGATCCACTGAGGATGCCTACCGGTCTAAATGGGGCGCTATGCAAACAAGGTCCGTTGTGCGGACCTTGTTTGCCGCGTGGAGAGCGATTTGGTCAGGAACATGCAGGGGTGCTTAATAACTATCCTGCAATTGGGCTATCTAATGCCGGGGTTTGGCGCCAGGACATTGACGGAGCCGCGCATGTACTGGTGAGGAATGCAGTAGTACCCGTAGCTACCAGCCGTGTCCATCACCACGTCTCCGAATTGGTTTTGGTCCAGCCTACCCGTGTTGAACGCTCCCAGGTCCTCCGTGGCCGTGTGGTAGTCAAGGTCCCGGTTGACGAAGCGTACCGTCGTGCCCACCGATACCGTGAT
>JBAURA010000267.1:0-13291 GCA_049580985.1 Chloroflexia bacterium | reverse complement strand
GGCCTCCTGCTGGGGGCCGCCGGGCTGCTCAGGTGGACCTGGGACCGGCTGAACGCCGCCACCAGCCTCTTCTTCATGTCGGTCCTCATATCGGGCTTCGTTTTCATCCAGGAAACCTACACCTCTGCCCACTACATCTACACCATGCGCCGCTACCTGCCTGTCGTGCTGCCTGCCCTTATCCTGGGCGCGGCCTGGGCCGCCGGTGTCCTCTGGTCGAGGGTTCGCCCCAGGCCGCTTGGGTGGGCGCTCGCCGGTATGGTAGTGATCTTCCTGTCCGGCTTCTTTGCCTACACGAGCCGAGTTATCATCCCCCACGTAGAGGAGCGCGGAGCGGTGGCCCAACTGCAGGACCTTGCCTCTCGCTTCGACGAGAAATCGGTGCTCCTCTTCAGCAACGAGCGCGACGAGCCTTACGTGGTCGCCACGCCCCTGCAATACATACATGGCATCGAGAGCTTTGTGCTCGCCCGCACATACCCTAACGTCGATAACGCGGTGATCCAGGGTGTGGTGGACCGCTGGCAATCGCAGGGCTACAAGGTGTGGGTGCTTATGGGCGCGAACGCGGGGAAGTTGTTCCTGGACAAGTACAGCTTCCAGAAGGAGGGCGACTGGGAGTACCGCGTGCCCGAATTCGAGCAACTCTACCAGCAGAAGCCGACCAACGTGTCCGAAGCGTTCCTCCCGTGGGGGATATACTCCCTTCAGCCGCGAGGCGCGCCCCCGGCCTGGCCGTTCAACGTCGATATAGGCGATAGCGACTACCAGTGGTTGGTGTCGGGCTGGAATAAGCAGGAGAGGGATATGCCACAATCTCCCTACTGGCGCTGGACCGGCTCCCACCCCATCCTGCGCGTGCCGTGGCCCACCACGGTCGTCTCCGGCACTTCGTACATCGCGGGCACGATCCGGCTCAGGCTACGCCCGGAGACCCCCCAGCCCGGCAAGCCCCTCCTTCGTCCCGACCCCGTCGCTCTCAAGCTCTCCTTAGACGGCACGCCTGTCGGTGAGATCACGGTTGCCCCCGGCACAGACTTCACAGAATATACAATCGACGTCCCGGCGGGCCTCCCCAAGACCGAGAAAGACCCCGACTACGGCATGCTGCACATCAATTCTCCGACGTGGTCCGGCGCGAGCGCGGGCATCAGCTACGACGCGCGCGCCCTGGGCATCCAGGTGGATCAGGTTATAATTGAGCGCTGATTCTTGGACGGTTGTCAGTTGTCAGTTGTCAGTTGTCGGAGGACGATGGACGATGGACGATGGACGACGCAATACGCAATACGCAATACGCAGTATTCACACATGACGTATGACGCAAGACCCCCCACCCACACCTACACCTAAGCCCCAACGGCCCCTCGTTGAGCGGGCGGGGTGGGCGGTGTTCTGGAACGTCGCCTTCTTCCCGCTCAAGCTGCTGGTGCCGTTCCTGGCGGGCATCGTCATCGTGCGGCAGCTCAGGGCCGAAGGGTTCGCGGTCTACGTGATCAGCCTCGCCCTCCTGGATGCGCTGGGCCTCTTCTCCGATTTCGGGATCGAGCGCACCCTGCCCCGTTTCTTCCCGGAGGTCGAGCTTCGGCATGGCAGGCGTGGTATTCTGCGCTTGCTCGCTGCCGTCGCTGGGATCAAGGGTGGGGTGCTGCTCCTGGTGGTGGCGGCCCTCGCCCTCGCGCCCCAAGCGTGGATTGAGCGGTTCAAGCTGGGAGAGGATGGGGGTTACATACTCCTGATTATCGGCTGCCTCCTCGTGCTGGGGGCGCTCTCCGACGTGTCGATCCAGCTCCTGTACACACATTTCCGCCAAAAAGCGACGAACGCGCTCGATTTGTTGGTGGCGGTCGTGCGGCCCTCTTTAACAGCGGGTTTCATCCTCCTCGGCTGGGGTGTGGCGGGGGCGCTGCTGGCCCTGCTCATCGCAACCGTAGTGTCGGTAGTCATCTCCGTATGGCTCGCCGTGCGCCTGGTCGTCCGGTTGCCGGAGGTTTCCAATAGCAACCCCGACCGGGTAAAGACCCCCTCCAATCGCTCCCTGCCGAGCCGTATCGCCTCCTTCGCCGGCCTGAACTACCTCATCAACTGGTCGGTCTGGCTCTACGATCTCGATTTCGTGGCGCTCATGATGGCGCTCCTCATCGCCAGCGAAGGCCGCTTCTTCGTCGAGAACGCCGCTATCGCCCTGGCCTATAAATTCACGAAAGAGTTTCTGCGCGCCCTGGTCGTGCCCCTCACGGGGGTGCAGACGCCGCTGTTCGCTCGCCTATACGCCGAGAACCGCATAGAGGGGCTGCGCACCGCCTACGCCACTCTCACCAAGGTCCTCATCCTCGGCCTCCTGCCCGCAGCCGTCGGCCTCATCCTCACGGGCCGCAACCTGTTACAGATTATCTACGGCCAGATCGGAGGCGACGCCGTCTTCAACCCGCAGTCCGCCTCTACCATCGTGATCTGCACCGCCATCCTCGCGGTCGGCCTGTTCGGTGAGGCGATGATAAGCGTGGCCCTCAACGTGCTGCTGGTGTACGAAGACTATCGGGCGGTCATTCTGGCGCGCCTCGTCTCCCTGGTCAGCATACCGCTCCTGATAATACTGATACCCCCCTACGGGGCGGTGGGTGGCGCGATTGCCATCTCGTGCGCCGGCCTGGGTTCTCGCCTGGTGGGCCTCGTGCTGGGGCTGCGGCGGGTAGGGCTGCGCTTTCCCATGTCGTTCTTCTTGCGGGTGGGGGCCGCCTCCCTGGTCATGGGCGTGGTCCTCTTGCCATTGCTGGTGTACCTCCCACCGAACATCCCTGTTACGGCAGCCATGATCCTCCTGGGCGTGGCGGTCTTCTTCGGCGTCTTCAAGCTCCTGGGTGGCATGGACGCCGAGGACAAGGCACGCTTGCTCTCTCTCCGGCTCCCCTTCGCCAAACAGATAGCGAGGGTGCTGTGAGGGTCGGCATAGTCACCACGGCGGGCGTCACCCACCAGTTCCGGCAGTGGCCCGAGGCGATCCTGGGTCGCGCCCTGGTAGCGCGCGGGCACAAGGTCGCCGCTTTCACCATGCTGGAAGAAGGCTCGGATATAACGGGACAGGCCCGCGAGGACGTGGACGGCATAGATACGTATCGCGTGAAAGTCTACAAGCCGTGGGTAGCTCCCGGCCTGCTCGCTCCGTTGATCCGCTTTCGCCCGGACGTGATCCACCTGTTCCACCTGCGCAACGCCCTCAACTGGCAGGCCGTGCTGCTGGCGCGCCTCCTGCGCGTTCCCGTCGTCTTCACCGTGGTCGGCCCCTTCCACGATCCCTACCTGGTGGAAGACCGCGAGCGTCCGTACCTCGGCAAGATGTACCCCCGCAGGCTGATCTACTCTCCACGCACCCTCCTCAAGCGCCTCATAGCCGCCCGTTTCCGCAAACCCCTCTCTATATGGCAGAACTTCTGCATGCACTTCCCCCTCCGCGCCGCCGACCGCCTGATCGCGCTCTCGCGGCACGAGGTGGCGGTGCTGCGGGTGCTGGGGCTGGACGAAGGACGAAGGACGGAGGTGGACGATGGACGATGGACGATGGACGATGGACGGCCATCTGACAGTAAATCCGCAATCCGCAATCCGCAATCTAAAATTGTGCTGATTCCTCTCTGGATCGACGTGCCCTATATCCGTAGTATTCCCTATGGGCCGTCACTCGCGCAGGAGTATCCTCCACCGCACGTGCTCTTCCTGGGGCAGTTGAAGGAGCGCAAAGGGTACGATACCCTGGCGCAGGCTATGCCGCTGGTGCTTAAGAAGTGCCCCACCGCGACATTCCTTTTCGCGGGCCAGAACCCCGCTCGCGCCGAGCACTTGCTTGCCATCTGTCGCGAGAACGGCAGCGACGGGCACCTTGCCCTCCTGGGCAGGGTGAGCGAGGAAGAGAAAGTGCGCCTCATGCGCGGCTCCGATTGCCTGGTCTACCCCACCCGCTATGAGAGCTTCGGCCTCCCTCCACTCGAAGCCATGGCCGCCTCGTGCCCGGTCGTCGCCACCCGTCTGCCGGTGGTCAGCGAAATGATCCAGGACGGCGAAAACGGCGTCCTGGTGGAGCCTGAGAACCCCCAATCGCTGGCCGATGGCATAGTGCGCGTGCTCACCGATCCCGCGCTGCGCGCGCGCCTTGTAGCGGGCGGACAACGCGCCCTCGCACGCTACGACGAGAGCCGGATTATTGCCGAGATCGAAGCCCTCTATAGTAGCTTGCTGTAGAATTCATCCCCCCTGTACCAAAGTCCTACCCTGATTCTAGCCATATATTACCCTTCGCTAGTACCTAAGTCCGCTAGCGGATGTCCTTGCCAGGTTGGTATACTCGTAGCGGCAGTAGTATATTCTAAGCCTGACGTCCGTATAGGCGGGCATAGCGGGCATGTTAAAGAAAGGTATTTTGGCATACATATGAAGCATATCGATAGATTAAGCGGTCTGAGGCCGGCGGTGCTCCTTCTCCTCCTGGGCGTGACTTCGGCTCTAATGTTCGTAGGGTATACCTCCGACGCCTACGCGGCCAAGAACGACAGCATAACTCTCACCTCCCCCAGCAACGTCACCATCGCTGAATCGGACGACTATGCCACACAGGTGCTCGGCAACCCCTGGGATATGAACGGCCCGGACGACCTGCACTGGCCGCACGATCTCGCCAACATCTCGGTCAGCGGCGGTGTCTGGCGCGCTAATCCCACTTCTGCCCAGGGTGGCTCGGTCCACCTACAATATCAGAATTTCTCCAACGGCTATTCGTACGTGGGCGAGACCGACGGCGTGAACTACCCGGTGGACGCCAGCCGCTTCAGCCGCCTGTGGGTGCGCATGAGCAGCGATACGGCTGCCAATACCCTGCTGTGGTTCTTCCGTCACTACTCGTACAACGCTTCCGGCAACTCCAACTTCATACAGACCGAGCCGGGCTGGCACATATACTCGGTGGACTTGCGCGCGGGTGGGGGCGGCGGCACGGGTAACTGGACGCAGAACGGGCCATACGAGGGCTTGCGCTTCGATATGCCGTGGTTCGCGCCGGGCAATAACGTGCAGATCGACTGGATGCGCCTCACCCCCGATACCGGCCAGAGCGTCAACATCACATGGAACTACCAGGGCGACCTCTCCAGCCGTGTCAACCTCTATCTCAGTTACAGCCCCGACGCGACCCAGGGCAACGAATACCTGATCGCCAACGTGGCGGCCAGCGGCGGCCAGTACGCCTGGCGCACCACCGGTATCGCCCCCGGCACATACTACATCCATGCGGAGATGAACGGCGCGTGGAGCTCTATTGGCCCGCTTTACGTCAACACCGCCCCGATCACTCGTATTGACGCGCCCAGCACCTTGAGCGGTGAGGATTACGCGCAGGCCCGCTTCGCCGCTTCGTGGCAGGGCTGCGAGCAATTCTCACAGTTCATCAGCATCGTGGCCCAGCAGTGCGGCTCCGACGTCATGCAGGGCCTCCCCATGAACAACGATCCCCAGGCATACTGGCTGGCCGGCAACTACAGCGGGGCTGTCGACACGAGCCGCTACCACTACCTGAACGTGAAATTCATGGTGGCCGCGCCCGCCGCCCGGCCCTGGTCGCCTTTCAACGCGGGCGCGCGCGTACTATGGGCCAACGACACCATCGACTACACGGCGAACATGATCCTTGTCCCCTATAACCGGTGGATACAGGCTGCCTTCGACATGCGCGCTGTGCCGGTGGTCGAGGGTGGCAACGGCTGGTCGGGCGCGGTATCCACTCTTCGCTTCGACCCGCACGAGGAAGATGACTCCTACGGGCAGTCTCCGCTTCTACCCCAGTTCTTCCAGATCGACAGAACGCACATCACCTCCGAGCCTCTGAGCGGCCCGGGCACTATCGTCAGGTGGACCACGCTCCAGGGCGGCGGCACAGTCGATCTCTACCGCGACAACAACAGCTCCGGCTTCGACGGCACGCTCATCGCCTCCAACCTGCCGATCTCTCAAGGTTCATACGCCTGGGACACCGCCGCGCTGGCTAACGGCACCTACTGGGTGTACATCGTGGCCCACGATAGCTACAATACCGCACGTTTCTACAGCCGCGCGCCCCTCCGCGTCGATCACGGCACGGCCAGCACCCTCTTCAGCGACGTGCCGACCAACCACTGGGCCGTTAACGACGTCAACAGGCTCGCCATGCTGGGGGCCGTCAGCGGTTCGACCCAGCCCGATACCACTATCAACTTCAGGCCGGGCGGCACCGCCTCCAGGGCTCACCTCAGCAAGATGGTCACCCTGGCCGCCGGTTGGTCGCTGCAGGACCCCGGCACGCCCACCTTCAACGACGTGCCCAGGGGGCATACCTTCTACACCTACATAGAGACCGCCGCCTCGCACGGCGTGATCAGCGGCTACGACTGCGGCGGGCCGGGCGAGCCTTGCCCCGGCAGGTACTTCCGCCCCGGCAATGACGTTACCCGCGCTCAGACCGCCAAGATGATCTCAATCTCTCGCGGCTGGGGGTTGGTTGACCCCTCCAACGGCACCTTCGCCGACGTGCACCCAGGCGATGCCCTCTACACGCACGTCGAGACGGCTTACGCCCATAGCATCATCAGTGGCTACCCATGCGGAGGCGCGGGCGAGCCGTGCGACGGGCAGAACCGCCCCTACTTCCGACCAGGGGTGAGCGTCACCCGCGCCCAGCTATCTAAGATGCTGGCGCGCTCCCTCGACTCGTTGGAGCCATCTAAGTAAGCCAAACCGGACTATAGCTCCTTATCTCTCACCAACAGCGCCGGGTATTGCCCGGCGTTGTTGTTTTCTGCCTTATAATATGGGCATGAGCACTCTTGATGCCCCCACGCGCCGCCTCCGTGTCCTCTACTTCATCGGCTCTTACGGCCCCGACGTGATGGGCAACGCCAGCCACGAGGATACCGTGCTTGCCCTCCGGGCGCGCGGGCATAGCGTGGACGTGCTCACCCAGGTCACGCGCCCTGGCGAACCGCGCTTCGGCAAAGCGATCTTCGCCGGTGTGCCCACCTATTCGGTCAACCTGGCGGCGCAGGGGCAAGGTGGCCTCCTCGGCTCCCTTGCGGGCGTGCCTGGCAGGCTGCTTACATGGGCCGCGCAACGCTTCCTCCGCTACGAATACATATTCACCCTGCTAAGTGCCTACAAGCGGCATTTGAGCCGCTACCATTACGATCTTGTGCACGTGGAGGGCGCGTACCCTTTCGGGTGGGTGGCCGCCAGGGGCAGCGGCAAGACCCCTTACATCGTCAACGTGCAGGGTGCCGACGTGATCGACCTCCCCGACTACGACTACGGCTACCGACGCTTTGCACTGCCCCGCGTGGCCGTGCGCCAGGCGCTGGACCGTGCGGCCCTGGTCCGCGTCATCTCCTCCTTACTGGGCGACTATCTCGTGGAACAACATCTCGCCGTCCGCGACCGCATCCGGGTGATCTTGCGGGCGATAGAGCGCGACGCCTTTCCACCGCCCGGCGTGCTCCTGCCCGCGCTGAGAGAGCAGGGGCGCTCCCTACTCGCCGAACGTTACGGCGCGGGCCTGGCCCGTCCCGTCGTGATGGTCATAAGCAGATTGCACCCCTTCAAGGGCCTCGAATACCTGGTGGACGCCATGAAGCTCGTAGCTGACGCCATGCGTGCCGAAGGGAAGGAGCCTCCCTGGCTCATCATCGGCGGCCCCTCGCGCACCACCGAGAATTACGGCGACTATAGAGAGTTCCTCCGCGACCGCGCGGAGAAAGCGGGTGTCGCGAACATGGTGCTTTTCACTGGCCAGGTGGAGCACTCCCTGGTGCGCGACCACCTTGCCGGGGCGGACGTGTTCGTTTGTCCCTCCATCCTGGAGGCCCAGAACAAGGTAGTGCCCGAGGCCGCCGCCGTCGGCACGCCCTCGGTCGTCACCGAGACCACCGGCATAGCCTCATATCTCGCCCCTCACGAGGCATGCGTTTCCATCCCTCCACGCTCCGCCGAGGCTATTGCCGATGGCATACTACGCCTCCTGCGCGACCCGGAATATTACAACGGCATCAGCCTGAACGCGCTGAAGATGGCCGACACTCTGCGGGTAGAGAACGTGGCTCCACAATTGGAAGAGGCCTGGTATGAGGCAGAAGGGATAAAGGGTAAGGCTCGAACTGTGTAGCATACCCTTCCTACCGCTTCTCCACCGCCACCAGCGTATACCCGATGCTGAGCAGCCGCCGGTCGTTGGGCGGGCTTTCGGGTTGCTCCCGCACGTTTAGCTCTACCACGTAGTCACCGGCGCTAAGCTCGCCCATGTCGATGTCGAGCGTTTCCGGCGCGAGGCCGACTTCTTTTTCAAGCAGCATCCTGCCGTCCAGCATGATGGAGAGGTGGCGCGGCTTGCCGTAGGAAAACGCTTCCAGCCTCAGCGCATAGCGCCCTGCCGTCTCCGGGCGTATCCCCACCCACACCTGGGCGTTGCCGTTGCCGGGGTCGCTGCCGGTCCATCGCCTCAATGGGTTCTCCTCCAGCTCGTGCCACCCTTTGCCAAGCCCAACCAACGGCAACGCATCGTCCGGCCCGCCTATGCCGGCGGGGCCAACCGGCGTCACGTAGACGAACGCCTCCTCATCCTCGTACGCGGGGCCACCCGGATACAACTCTGCCAGCAGGCTCACCAGCCGGCCGAACCTACCGCTTGCCAGGTCGCCTTTGTGCAGGACCAAGTATCGCACCCCGTAGTGGTCCAGGCTCGCCGGCGCCGTCTGTGCCAGCGTGGGGGTCACGATGTCTGGCTCCGCCAGAGTCTCCGGGTAGCCCACCGCCAGTTGGGCCGCCCCCGGCGCGCCCTCGATGAACGGGTAGGGGAAGTGGCGCGAGGTATAGCCGCCCAGGACCGGCTTCTCGTGCACGGTCGCATTCAACCCCGACCTGGCCTGCCACAGCTCATAGGGCAATTCCATCACGCCCCCCGGCTCGCCGTGATCTCGTATGAACGTATAAGCAGGGCCTACATGCGTCGAAACCAGGGCACGCGGAATCCCGAAGAATTCCACCGCCACCAGCAGCAGCGCCACGGGCACCAACGCCCGACTCCACGTGTGTGCTCGCCACCTATCAAGCACGTAAGCGACCCCGTATGCCGACATAAGCGCCAGGATCAGGGCGGCGGTCGCCAGGAACCTCAGGGGTTGCCGCGACGCCCCCACGAACGGCACGTTGTTCAGCCACCCGTAGGGCAAGGGTATGTGCGTATCCGCCCCACCCACCTGCAACTCCGGCCCCAGCGACATAATCACGAGCGCCGCCAGCGCCGCCACGAAAGGCCAGGCTCGCCACCGCATACCGGCCACGCCCAACCCCGCCAGGGCCAGCGCCACCCACCCCAGCGCCACGTTGCTTCCGTGCTCGTTCAACGCCCCAATCTCGGTGCGCGCAGGCAGGAAAAGCCCCGCCAGGTCAGCCGAATTGGAGTACGTGGTCTCGAACGAGGGGATCATGTAGGTGGCCCCGCTCAACCGCTCCCGGATCATGCCCCACAGCAGCGGCGAGAGGAGCACCGCCATCAGCGCAACCGCGACCCCCAGCTTCAAGCCGACGTTGAGGAGGTCAGAGACGGTAGACGGTGGACGGTGGACGGTAGATGACGTTGTTTGATCGCCTCCTGTTGGTCGTCCGTCTACCGTCCACCGTCCATCGTCCATCGTCCGTCCTTCGTCCATCGTCCTTCGTCGCCCAAATAGGTACAACGGCACAAACACCACCGTGAACAGTGCCAGCCCCGCCGTGAAATACCACGTCGCCAGCGAGGCCCCCGCCAGGCACAAGCCCGCGCACAATGTAGCTCTGCGGCCTCCACCGGCCTCCCACGGCTTGCCGGGACTCTCAAGGATGCGCCACAGCGCCACCAGGTATAGCGGTATCCACCAGGCCGTCACCTCGTCCAATTGCCCCAGGTTGACCGACGTGCCCATGAGCGACGCGGACGCGAAGAGCGCGCCCCCAACTAACCCGGCGGGGGTCGAGCCTGTGCGCTCTTTGCAGAGCCAGTAAGCCGCCATGCCGTCCAGTGAGAGGTTCGCCAGCAGCAGCAGATTGAAAGCCACCGTCAGCCCGAACACTCTCTGCAACGGGATCGAGATAACCCCGTTGAGCATGTCGAGCGAGTGGTAATAGAGGCTTACGCCGGTGGGGTAATAGAGGTAGTGCGTGTGGAACGGGTTCTGGTGGAGGTCAACCAGCGCCTTGTCTGCCCACCACAGGTCCCACAGGTGCAGGTATGCGTCGCCGCCCGCCGACAGCACGACCGAACCGCCCAGGTGCAGGACCAGTGGGTATGTGAAGACAACGGCCCAGGCCAGGAAGAAGAGAGCTACACCGGCGGCCCGGCCTGCCTTCATTCCGTCTCGGTTTCCGCTGCTAGCTCGCCACCGCCTTCAGTGTACAATTGCGGCTTCAGCACGCCCACGAACGGCAGGTTACGGTATATCTGGTTGAAATCAAGCCCGTAGCCGACCACGAACTCGTCGGGTATGTTGAAGCAGATATAGTCCACGGTCACATCCACTCGCCGCCGCGCGGGCTTATTGAGCAGCGCGCATACCTTCAGGCTCGCGGGGTTGCGGGTTTGCAGCGTCTCCAGGATGTAGTTCAGCGTGAGGCCGCTGTCGATAATATCCTCCACGATCAGCACATGCTTCCCCTCGATGGAGCTATCCAGGTCCTTCAAGATCCGCACGATACCGCTCGTCTGCGTGGAAGCTCCATACGAGGCCACCGCCATGAAATCGAGCTTCAGCGGCAGGTCGATGGCGCGGGCCAGGTCCACGATGAACATGATCGCGCCCCGGAGCACCCCTATCAGTATTAACTCCTGCCCGGCGTAATCCTTAGCCAGCACCCGCCCCATCCCGGCGATAGATTCCTTAAGCTCCTCCTCGCTGACCAATATGTGATCTATATCAGCCTGCAAGCTATGCCGTTGCATAGGCTCTTCTAGCTCAATGTCACGCACTGCTATCTCCTCCTGAAACGCGAAACGCGAAGCGCGAAACGCGAAAGATATAACCACTAAGACACCAATAAGACGCCAAGAAACACCAGGTTTCGCCAGGAATTATCCGATGGTAATTTGCGTTTCACGTTTCGCGTTTCGCGCCTCGTTATTCCACCTCACCGCCACCACCCGCTCGGTTCGCGCCGACACCGGCGCGTGCATGGAGCGCCTGCCTCCCTTGCCTGGGACCCACAGCACTTCACTACCCCCCGCGACGGCCAGCACCGGAATGTGGTCGCGCTGCCCTCTGGGGATTTTAGCATCTACCATCAGGTCATGCAACCTCTTGCGCCCGCTCATCCCCATTGGCTCGATGTAATCTCCCGGTTGCCTCGTCCGCCACACAAGCTCGCCCATCGCCCGCAACCCCTCGAGGTCAAACATCGCCGCCAGCCCATCCTCCCCCAACTCCCCAGGTTGGGGCCACCCTTCCGATATGACCCCACTTTCCAGCCGCCAGCCGCTATCGGTTTCCAGCGCCATCTCAGGCTCGAAGGCCGTTTCCCATGCTCGTGGCACCAGTGGCCGTGCCGTTACCTGCTCAACCTCAACGGGCAACCTTGCTGCCTGCGGTTGCTCCCTGTGCCTGATGTACCCCCACCCGGCATGCATGCCCGCCATCATGCCATGCGGCAGGTGCATCGCCCTGGGGCTGCCGTCCTCCCCGGCCAGGATCGCGGCCACAGCCTCCACCTGCTTGAAAGTGAAATCTCGCCCCGTGCCCGCCACCCTCAACAGCGCCTCTCTAACCACCCTTCGCTGCGCGCCCTTCGCAAGCGACGAGAATCGCTCTACAGCTATCTCCAACTCCCCATGTGAGCCGTCGCCGCGTGTCATGCCTGCCAGCAGCTCCGAAGTCTCCGCGTCCAGCCACTCGTCCTCTCCCTGTGCGATCAGCGATAGATTGTACAGGTGCTCCTTGATCGCCAGGCTGTACTGCATCTGCAACAACGGGAGCAGGTCGTGCCGCACCCTGTTGCGCTTGTAATGCCTCTCCCAGTTGGTAGAGTCCCAGCGCGGTTCCAGCCCTACTTCCTTGCAATAGTCCACTATCTCCCACCGCCACACCCCCAACAGCGGGCGAAACAGCGCCACCTCCCGCGCCGCGTCGAATGTAGCGAATGCCCCCAGCGTCTCGTCAGCAGGCGGCAGGTGCGCCTTGCCCAACATCTGCATACCGGCCAGCCCTCCCAGCCCCGTGCCGCGCAGTATGCTCATCAGCACGGTCTCTACCTGGTCGTCCGCGTTGTGCGCCACCGCCACCGTGTACCCTCGCTCCTGCGCCAGGCTCGCAAAAAAGGCGTACCTGGCCCGCCGGGCCGCGTCCTCCACCGACAGCTTCTGCTTGCGCGCGTAACCCGGCACGTCGAACTGCCCGACCGTGCAGCGAAGCCCCCACGTCTCAGCCGTGCGCCGCACGAATTCGGCATCCTCCCGCGCCTCCTTCGCCCGCACCCAGTGGTTCAGGTGCGCCACGTGCAGCGTCTCCTTCGCCGAGTCTCCGCGCAAAGCACGCAACAGGTGCAGCATCGCCAGCGAGTCCGCCCCGCCCGATACGCCCACCACCAGGGGCGCGCTCAGCAGGCGCTCCTCCAGGCCATGCCTGCGGACTTCCTCAAGCAACCTTCTCCGCAACGATCTGCCTGGCCTTTCGCTCTCCTTGCTCATCGTCTTATGTGGTATCATGGTTGCGATGCAACGTCGAACCGACAATCGCGCCGCGCTATTACGGGCAGCTATCGTTCGCTGCCTCGTGCTGTTGCTCCTTGTGGGGCCGGGCCTGTTAGTTTCCGCTTCGGGCATCGCCCAAACCCCCGACAACGACTGGCAGGTGGGCAACACAGTCTATCTCGCCAGGGGCACCCAGATCAGGCAGGGTCCCGGCCTCGACTTCTGCTACCACACCATCGTACCCGAGAACGACTGGGCGGTCAAAGTGACGGGCGGCCCGCGTTTTGAGGATGGCCGCACCTGGTACGACACCAGTCGCCAGGCGGCGGGCGACCCCAGCGGCGGCACCGGCTGGGTCAATGTCGAGCAGGCCGACCTCCGGCCCGCGCCCGACGATGGCGGCGCTCTCTGCCCCGGCTTCAGCAACCAGACGTTGCCCACGCCCACCCCCACCGCGGGCGAAAAAGCGGGCTTCCAGGTCGAGACCCCTGGCTTCCTGCTGGACCTGAAAAGCTGGTGGGTCGGCCAGGCCCTTCCACTGAAGATCGGGGTGCTGGTGGCCGCGCTGGC
>JBAURA010000266.1:0-21409 GCA_049580985.1 Chloroflexia bacterium | reverse complement strand
ACCCTGCGGTCCCTCGGTCGGTAATTGCCCGCCGGGTCGCGCCGGGCCGCTGTCGAGGGGGGCCTGCACCCGCCGCACGCGAGATGCCTGCTTGCGGGCAGCGCCCGTCTCCACGGCGTAGGTGTTGGCCGGGGCTGGGCGGCCTGCCTTGGCCGCGTACCTGCGCCGCTCGCCTTCCGGCAGGTTCACTTCCGAGTAGGGCGCGGGGCTGCCGGGCCTGTGCCGGATGATTATGGCGGTCCAGCCGATCACGATGGTGATGAGGGCGATCACGGCGGGGGTCTTGAGGCCCGCCACGGTGGCGCTGTCCACCCTGATCTGCTCGATGATGAAGCGCCCTATGGAGTAGACGATCAGGTAGATCCAGAGCAGGTCGCCCTCGCGCAGCCGGATGCGCTTCTGCCTGCCTAGCCAGAAGAGGAGGCCGGCCAGCGCGAAGTTCCAGATCATTTCGTAGGCAAACGTGGGGTGGAAGCGCGCGTTGGGGTCGGGGTTCTGGATGCCGGCCACCTCGCGCTGGCGGTCGGGGCTGATCGGTATGCACCAGGGCAGGTCGCACTGCGAGCCGAACGCTTCCTGGTTGAAGTAGTTGCCGATACGCCCTATCCCCTGCGCGACTGCCAGGCCGGGCACGATAATGTCGGTCCACTGGAAGAAGGAGAGCTTGTAGCGGCGACAGTATAGGAGGAGGGCAAGCACGCCGCCCGCCACCGCGCCCTGGATGCTCAGCCCTCCCTGGCGTATATCGATCCAGCGCCATATGTCCTGGTAGGCAGGGTCACCGATCTGCGACAGGATGAAGCCGACGCGAGCGCCCACTATGCCCGAGATGAGCACCCACGGGAACATCTGCCACACGTGGTCGGGGTCCTCGCCCCGCCTGCGCGCATCCCGAAAGGCGAGATAGGAGGCCACGATCACGCCAAGCATGATCATAATGCCGTACCAGTAAACAGGGATATCGATGATAAAGCCGAAAATGTCGAACGGGCCTATCCTAAAGGCTTCGCGGTTGGGCATGCCTTCTCCTCTTCGCCATGTTTGTCGTTAATCATAGCGGACGGGCATGGCGCTGTCAAACCGGACGGTTGTCAGTTGTCGGTTGTCGGTTGTCGGTTGTCGGTAGTCAATCGTATCGGCTTATGGATATAGATAACGTAGCCATAGATCGGATTCAAAGCAGAGGTAACGGAGGAAGCAGAGGTAAGCAGAGCATAGAGAAATAAATAAGAAACTCTGCTTCTCTCTGTTACCTCTGCTTCCTCTGCTTTAATGAAACAGCTAGTACGACATAACTACCAGGGGTAGCCGGTACATACGTCCACCGACAACTGACAACTGACAACTGACAACCGAGTACTAGTAAGCCCAGCGGAGCAGCACCGACCCGACCGTGAAGCCCGCGCCTACCGCCGACAGGAGCACCAGGTTCCCCTTCTTCAGGCGGCCATCATCGAGGGCGTCGGCCATTGCGAGCGGTATGGTGGCAGCCGTCGTGTTGCCGTATTTGTGTATGTTCGTCACTACCTGCCGCTTGGACAGACCGAGTCGCTCGGCGGCGGCATTGATGATGCGGATGTTGGCCTGGTGAGGGATGAAGAGGTCCAGGTCGCCGCTGCTTAGCTCATTCCTGCTGAGTATCTTGCGGCTCGTCTCCTCCATCTTGGTGACCGCGAACTTGTAGACGGGCTGGCCGACCTGGTGGACGTAGTGCATCCTGGCGTCTACCGTCTCATGCGTCGGCGGGTTGAGGCTGCCGCCCGCCGGCATATAGAGGTACTGGCCGCCTGACCCATCGACCTCGTGCAAGAAGTCGAGTATGCCCGCGTCCTCGTCCTTCTCGGTCGGCTCCAGGAGCACCGCGCCCGCCCCATCCCCGAAGAGCACACACGTCGCGCGGTCCTCCCAGTTGATTATGCTTGACATAACATCAGCACCTACTACCACCACCTTGCGATGCACCCCGCTCTCAACGAAGCGCGCGCCCACGGTCAGCGCATAGGCGAACCCGGAGCAGGCGGCGGAGAGATCGAACCCCCAGGCGGCACGAGCGCCAATCTTGTCCTGTACCAGGCAAGCGGTCGCCGGGAAGGACATATCGGGGGTGATGGTAGCGATTATGATAAGCTCGATCTCGTTCGCGCTTATGCCGCGCTTATCGAGCAGGTCGCGTACGGCGAGAGTCGCGATCTCGGAAGTAGGCGTGCCCGGCTCCACCAGCCGGCGCTCCTTTATGCCGGTGCGCGAGACGATCCATTCGTCATTCGTATCCACGATCTTAGCCAGGTCGTCATTAGTCACGACCCTCGGCGGCACGTACCGGCCCACGGCGGTGATCTTCGCTCTCTGCTTCTCCATTCTACCTCCCACCCAGGAACTTAACGCGTTGCGATGAGTCTATCTTACCCTGTATGCAAGAACGAGCTTTCGACATCAATCATCTGTTGCGGTGTGGATGGTAGAGATTGGAGGGCGGTCCGCAAAAATTTCGGGTACAGCGCCAGGTGCTTGATATCTTCGAGCCTGAACCAGCGAAGAGTAACCGGGTTTGGGCCGCCTTCAACCGCCAGGAATTCGCGGCCAAGCTCGAACAGGTGGGGCGCATCCAACGGCACGACCAGGAAGTAGAAACCAATCTCGTGGTGGGCTTTGCCATCGCTCTCGAAGAAGACCTCACTGACCCAAAGCAGGCGCTCAATACGCACGCCAACGCCCAACTCTTCGCGCAACTCACGCTCCAACGCCGCGTGTGACGATTCGAGCAGGTCGATGCCGCCGCCGGGAAGGGTCCAGACCGGTATATCAGGCTCCCCACCAAGCAGGATGTGGCCCTTGTGCAGTATGACCGCTGCCACGCGCGAGCGGAAACTGACGTTGCCTCTCTCAAATGCTATCATGCAAGCAGTATTTAGACCGCGCCGCCCGTGTCGCGCTGCACGTCGTACACGCCGCGTATGCCGCGCAGGCGGTCCATCACGCTGTATAGCTGCTCCACGCCGCTCACTTCGAGGGCCATGATCAGGGAGGTGGTGGCGGCGGTGGCCTTCTTCTGGGTGTGGACGCTGTTGATGTTCACCTTCTCGTCGGCGAGCATGGTGGTCACGTCGCGCAGGAGGCCGGCGCGGTCCAGCGCCTCGATACGCACGCCCGCCGGGTACCTGGTGAGCCGCCTGTCGCCCCACGACACGCGCATCAGCCTCCCCGTGTCTTGCACGTTCGAGAGGTTGGTGCAATCGGAACGGTGGACGGTGATCACCCGGTTTTTGGTGACGTAGCCGATAATCTCGTCCCCCGGCATCGGCTTGCAGCAGCGGCCCAATTGCATCAGCACGCCCTTCATATCGCCGATCTGCATCGAGTCGGTGGAGGTATCGGGTGGCGCGGTGGTCAGGTTGGTGGGGACGGTGACGGCCTCCACGTCACCCCCGGGCAGCAATTCTTCCTGCCGGTGCTCGGCGAACTTGGCTGTGAGGTTAGACTGCGAGAGATCGCCGCTCCCTATCGCCTCGTACAGGTCCTCCAGGTCGCGGTACCTGGGGAAATAGACCAGCATATCGGCCATGCTGAAGTTGACCAGGCCCAGGTGCTTGATCGTCTGGTCGAGGATGTCGCGGCCCTGCGCGATCTTCTCGTCCTTGCGCTGGCGGCTGAACCACTGGCGCACCTTCTGGCGGGCGTTGCTGGTCTTGAGGAACCTATCCGATTGTAGCCAGTCGCGCGATGGCCCGGCGCGGTTCTTGTCTTTCAGGATACGCACTACCGACCCATTCTCGAGCGAAGTATCGAGGGTGACCAGCCGGTCGTTCATCTTCGCGCCGCCCACCTGGTGGCCCAGGTCGGTGTGGATGCGGTAGGCGAAGTCTATCGGTGTCGCGCCCTTCGGCAATTCGACTATGTCGCCCTGTGGGGTAAAGACGTAGATGTGTTCCTGGAAGACGTCGCTCTTCAGCGATTCTACGAAGTCCTGCGCCGACTGCACCTCGTGGCTCCACGACATAAGCCTGCGCAGCCACGCGATCTTCTGCTCGTACTTGGCGTCGCCCCTGCCACCTTTCTGCTCCTTGTAGCGCCAATGCGCCGCAATGCCGTACTCTGCGATCTCGTGCATCTCGTGCGTGCGTATCTGTATCTCCAGCGGCTTGTTATCGAGCGCCCGCACCGCCGTGTGGAGCGATTGGTACATCGACTCCTTTGGGCGGGCTATGTAGTCATCGAACTCGTTGGGTATAGGGGCCCACAAAGAATGGATTACGCCCAGGGCCGCGTAGCAATCCTTGACGCTGTCCACGACGATGCGGACGGCCAGCGCGTCGTAGATGTGCTCAACTGGCCTCTGCTTGCGCTGCATCTTCTGCCAGAGGGAGTAGACGTGCTTGATGCGCCCCTTGATCTCAGCCTCTATATCGGCGGCCCCCAACTCGCGCATAAGCTCGTCGATCACCCGCTTCAGATAGCGGTCGCGGAGCGTCTTGGTCTCCTTGAGAAGCTCGGTCAGTTCGTTGTATCGAAGCGGGTCGAGGTACATAAAGGAGAGGTCTTCAAGCTCGCCTTTGATCTGCCACATGCCGAGGCGGTTGGCGAGGGGCGCGTAAATCTCCAGCGTCTGTTCCGCGATCCGCGCTTGCTTCTGCGGCGACAGGCCCTGCAAGGTGCGCATGTTGTGCAGGCGGTCGGCCAGCTTGATCAGCACTACGCGAGGGTCGTCGAACATCGCCAGGAACATCTTACGGAGGTTTTCCGCCTGCTGTTGGTGGCTGTCGCCCTGCGGGCGCGTCTTTTCCTTTGAGGACTGAAGACTGAGGACTGAGGACTGAGGGCTACCATCCATCGTCCGTCGTCCATCGTCCGTTGTCCGTCCCTTCGCCTTCTGCTCGCTCTCGCGTTGCAGCTTGCTCACCGTACTGAGCTTGGTCACCCCTTCGACCAGGTGGGCGACGGTCTCTCCGAACTGCTTGTGGATGTCCTCGTTGGTGGCGGCGGTGTCCTCGATAGTGTCGTGCAGGAGCGCTGCCTGGATCGTCTCTACGTCGAGGTGCATCTCGGCGAGGATGAAGGCCACCTGGAGCGGGTGGGTAATATACGGCTCGCCCGTGCCGCGCATCTGCCCTTCGTGCGCCATCTCGGCAAATGTGTACGCCTTGCGCACCCCTTCCACGTCGGCGGTGGGGTTGTACGAGCGCACCAGCTTGATCAGGTTGTCAAAGGTAGGCCTGAGCGATTTTGGATTTTGGATTTTGGATTTTGGATTTTGTAACTGGCCGTCGGTTGCCGGTTTTGTACCGTCTAACGTCTGCCGTCCACCGTCGGTCGCGGTCCACGCTCCATTCTGGCCTGCGGCGTGGCCGTTGCGTGGGGGATGGGGCTTAGTGGGTGAGGTCTGCCCGGGGGCAGCTTGCGTTCCACCGAGGTCGCCCGTTTGGAGGTCGGTTGCGCTCATTTCCGTGCCCAATAGAGAAGACGATAGCGCACACGACATTGTGTGTAACTATAATTGTATCGCATAGGGCAAGGGGTGTCAATCGGTCGTTAGCGTAGCGCGTCGGTAGAATAGTTGAACCTTGTGCTGTCGAAGACGGTGGGCACGCCGGTTTCGAGCGCCAGATCTACCTGATCGTCATAGGTGCGGGCGTGCAGCTCACCGTCCACCACATAAGCCAGCAATCTGTCCCCGAGATAGGCGCTATCCGGCACGGCTCCTTGGTTATCGCTGAAGTCGCGTGTACTGAATACTTGCCTGGCGCCCTGTCCATTGCATTCGGCACCGGGCTTGTGGATAGTGTAGACGGAAATGATCGGCGGGCCGATGTATTCAGCCGGGGACTCGTATTCTTGAGTGCTCCAGATAATGTGGCAGCCGGCCGTGCGCGCCGAAACGACCCCACCCTCGTTGGCCGTCTCTACTCTAACCACCGAGGGCGAACCTTCGGCGGGGAAGACCGCCAGGCTGAGAGTGGAGGTTGTGGGAGAGCTACCACGAGGATCCCATTCCTGTTTCGTGAGCAAGAGGCCCCCCGCGTTTTGCTCGCGGATAACCCATGACCAGGCTATGTCCCCTTCCACCGTTATCTCCGCGACCTTGTAGTCTGATCCCGGCGCGCCTGTGGCCTTGACCGGGTCTATTATCTGAAGGTTGGAGGTGTCTGTCCGGTCTTGCGCGAGCAGGAGCTTGCCCGCGTAAGCGCCTTCGCGTATGAACGCCGCGGTCAGGTTTTCTTGCGGCTCCATATAGGGGTTTCTCTGTCTACGCGCTTCCATGAGGGTACGGGGCGTGCTTCGCCCTTCTACGTCCACAAGCACCGTTGATAGTTTGTCCATTCTCGTTAACATGTTGGCCGGTTGCTCCAATTCGGCATACGTATGCAAGATCACATAGCGTCCGTCAGGGCTGATCTGGGCGCTTTCGAAGCCGCCGCCTATATGGGTGTATACCAGGCGCTTTTCTTCGGTGCCTGCCGCCGCCAAGTAGAGCCTGACAACGGTGTCGCTGTCCGGGCTGCTGCCACTAGCGTTAGCCCATTCGGCAAGTAGGTAGCGATTACTGCCGGGATCAACAAATACGATCGTACTGCCGGTGGCACTATCCAAAGTGGCTGTGAGCGCGATTGTGGCGCTCATGTCTCCTGAATATGACTGGTACACCAATGGGCCAGTCCAAAAGGCGTCGCGTACTATTGAAATGATACCGCCCCAATTCTCCCTTGAACTCTTAGAATTAGCGCGCCAACCCCAGAACCCACTTTCCGATGCAAATAGCGGGAAGTAATAGCTGGGATCCATAGCGATCTTCGTGTACTGGAAGTCGGCACCGTCAAACTGGGCACGCACGAATCGGCGACCTGGGTAAGTGTCGTCATATTGCCCTGGCTGAGGTAGCGGGGTGGCGGTAGGCGTAGGGATCCAGCCTTTGATTGGCACGTCGAACACTATATGGTTCCGATGGTAATCGGCCATCCAACGGCTATTGGCATCGCTGCCCTTCAGCCATACCCAACCTGACGCGTCACGATAGTAGAGGCCCGGTGGCTCGGCCCCCTGGCGCAGGACGACCGTGCCACTCAGGGCATCACTATAGACATTCAGGAGGGCCACTTCCTCGCGCGCCCGTATATCCTTGTAGCCCGGCTGGATCTTTCCCAGGTCGCGCAGGTCGCTCAACGCTCGTAGCCACTGGCCGTTTTCCGCGTAACCACCGGCGGCTGTGTAGAGCCGGTCGCGCTCGGTGATCTTCTCGCTCGCGTTCTTAGCCAGCGCATCGGCGTCAGTGTAATCCGACGCTTCCGTGAAATATCGGCGAGCAGCCTCCCAGTCGTTGCGCCCCGCCGCCTCCTGCCCTGCCCTGTACTGGCTCGATTGGTAGTCTTGCCGCCACCACTGCCAGCCTGCGAACAGCACCACCGCCAGCAGCAAAGCCACTCCCAATAGCAGGTCGAGCCGCCACCCCTCGCCGCGCCCATCATGCTCCGGGTCAAGGTCCTCTATTATGGAAATCGGCTCACGAGGATCGGTCATGCATGCCCAGGCTGGGTTTGTTAGCACTTATCTCAACACCCGCCCCTACCACCGCTTTCTTCTCATTTAGCGCAGCCGATATTTATGGTAGTTGGAAGCCGCGTTCTCGAAGACAGGCGCGATGCCCGTTTCGAGCAGGAGATCCGCCGCGCCGTCGTATGTACGCGCCCGCAACTCTCCATCGGCCACATAGGCAATCACACTGTCGCCCAGGTAGACCGCATCTTCCGCCCAGTTACGGCTGGCGTCCAGGTCGTTCGTCGTGAAGACCCGCCTGTGGCGCTCTTCTCGCCCGTTGCCGGTTCGGTGCAGGGTGTAGACGGCGTTGGTGGGTGGGTTCTTGCCCTGGGCCGACTCGTATTCAAGCTCGTGCCAGTAGAGATGGCAGCCTGTCGCCCGCACCGACCACACGTTAGTCACCCTCTCCGCCGACACCTTGTACGTTTCGGGCGGGCCACCGGTAGGGAAAACCACTATATCCAGCCTCGAGGCGTATGGCGAATTGATCATCGCGTAGGTCTGCCTGGCGAGCGTAAGACCTTCCGTATCCTGCTGCTGAACAGTCCAGGGCGCGTCAACACTCCCCTCTACCGTAGCGTGTGCCAGGGTATAGTCCGCGTCGGTGCCGTTGGTGGCGGTCGCCGGGTCGGCCAGCTTAATGTCCGTCTTGCCCCCGCGAAACTCGGCGAGCAAGAGCTTGCCCGCGTATGCGCCCCGGCGCACAAAGGCCGCGGTCAGCGTGCCCTGGGGTTGCTCGTTGGAATTCCTGTTCTTTGAGAGCCTCTGGAGCATACGCCCCCTCCCCGTCTCCACGTCTACTAGGATCGTCGCCAGCATATCGACTGTTTGCCCGATCCCCCTGCTGAGCGCATGCAACACCACGTAGCGCCCGTCGGGGCTGATCTGGGCGCTCTCCAGGCCCCCCGCGATGTGTGTATATACCAGGCGCTTCTCTTCCGACCCGGCCGCAGCCACATAGAGCTTGATCAAGATGTCGTCGTTCGGGCCTGAGCTGCCTGCTCGCGTCCATTCGGCCAGCAAGTAGCGGTTGCTGTCGGTGTCTACCGACACGATGGCGCTGCCGGTCGAATCCGCCTCGGTCGCCGCCAGCCGGACAACCGCGCCCTCGTCGTCCGAATAAGGATGGTATTCGAACTCCGAGGCCGGGATAGCGGCCCGCACTACCGGGTTGGCGTAGCTCTCGTTCTCGGTATCGGGAGCGAAATGCGCGCCCCACAGCCCATCGCTACCAGCCACAAGCGGCACGTAATAGCTGGGGTCCAGGGAGATAGCCTTATATGCAGGCTCCTCACCTCCGAAATCGGCGGCGACCACCTGGCGATTTTGGAATGGGCCTTTCGGTTGGTACTCCGACCTGACGTTGGCCCCAAGCGGCACGTCCCAACCCTCGACGGGCGCATCGTAGAGCACGCGGTCCTGTCCATTGCCCGCCAACAACCGGCTGCGGGCGTCGCTCCCCTCCAACCTCACCCAGCCCGAGGCGGCCCGGTAGTAAAGGCCAGGCGGGTCCGCTTCTGCCCTCAAGGCAACGATACCGGGCATGGCATCGTCATAGATGCCCATCAAGGCCGCTTCCTCGCGCGCCCCCAGGTCCTTGTAATCAGGCTGGACCTTCGCCAGGTCGCGCAGGTCGCGCAACGCTAGGAGCCATTGGCCTTCCCGCGCGTGGCTATCCGCCGACTTGTACAGCCGGTCGCGCGCGGCTATCTGCTCCTGGGTGCTCCTGGCGAGGGCATCGGCGTTGCTAAAGCCCGATGCTTCCGAGAAATAACCGAGGGCGGCGTCCAGGTCGCCCCGCCCCGCCGCTTCCTGCCCCGCCCTGTACAGGCTCGATTGGTGGTCCTGGTACCACCACTGCCAGCCCGCGAAGGCGATCACGGCGAGCAACAAGAGCATGCCCAGCAGCAGGTCGCGCCGCACTCCAGGCCCACCCTCGCCCTGCTCCGGGTCGAGGTCTTCGACCACGGAGACCCGCTCGTCGAAGCCGGGTTGGTTGCGATGGACCATTGCGGACCTCTCGCGGTGCGAAAAGCGTGTATGCCTGCCTTCGCTATCGCATGCCGCCCGTGTAATAATTGTTTCTGTTGTTTCCTATGACAGACTCTACACCCGTTTCGATCACCAGGTCAACCGTGCCGTCGTAAGCGCGCGCGTGCAATTCTCTGCCGGTCGTGTAGGCCAGCAGACCTTCGCCCAGGTAGAAAGAGCCGGTTATAGATCCACTTCTGTCTTCTATCTCGCCGGTTGTGAAGACCTGGCTTCGGCGGCCATCAGCCTCAGAGCGAGGGATGCTGTATACCCACTCACGAGGGGGAGGTGGGCGCATGGACGAGTTACTCAGGTATTCGTACTCGGTCCATACGATGCGATTTTCGTCCAGGCGCGCATAGGTAACCCCGCTGTAGCTGCTTACTTCGACCTCATGTATGCTTCGCTCGCCCCGCGCCGTCAGGGCGATCAGAGTGAGCGTACCTGTCACGGGCGGGTCCGCCGGGTTGAGTACCTGTCCCGCTATGACGACTCCTGCCTCGTCCTGCCCCACGACGGCCCAGGTCTTGATCTCGTCACCACTCACTGCCGCCTCCGCGCTCAGGTGGGGTATTCCGCCTGCTGATCGAACGGGATCTATTACCAACACCCGTGTGCTTGGTTCCCCCTTCTGGTACGAGGCCAATACCAGATTCCCCACGAGTGGCCCCCGCCGGAGGAAGGTAGATACCATCCCATTCGCCGCGTTGCCGTTACCGTCCTTAGGCGCCATCGTATTCCCAAACATGACCGGGTGTGCCACATCCTGGAGGTCAACAAGCATGGTGGTTTGCCTCTCCTGGTAAGGTTCGACCACCACACTGAAGGTGTGGACTACGACGAACCGCCCGTCGGGGCTGATATGCGCGCTTTGCAAGCCTCCCCCCGTGTGGGTATAGACCAGCTGTTTGGTCGTTTCCCCAGCCGAGGCCATGTAAAGGTTGACCACCGTATCGCCACCGGCTCCATACTCGTGCGCGTTCGTCCACTCGGCCAGCAGGTAGCGATTGCTGTCGGGGTCGACCGCTACGATAGTTGCGCCCGCCGTAATCTCTGGGCTATGCACGATCTGCACGCTTGCGCTCGGAGCGCCTGAATAGGGCTGGTAAACCAGGTCCTCAGTGAAGAACATATCACGAACGATAGGCACGCTATACCTGCTGCTTCCTCTGTAGCTGCTGATGAGGGCGTTGAAATTCCCCGCCCATATGCCATCTCTGCCCGATACGATGGGCGTGAAAACACTGAGCTCTAGTGGGAGCCTGGTGAACCGCGGCTCGCCTCCCAACAAGTGTCCAACTACCAACGCCCGGCTTTTGAAGGCTGTGCCGGGGCTGTACAACCCTTCCGGTGACAAAGGCCCATCGGTCCAACCCTCACCCGGCACGTCATACACAATCTGCCCTTCCTCGTCCAGGGCGAACACGTGGCTATACTGGTCGCTTGCGTCCAGCCAGACCCAACCGTCCGCGCCCCTGTAATAGAGGCCCGGCGGATTGGCCCCCGCCCTCATGGCGACAGTGCCGCTTAGAGCCAGGGTGTATACGTTCTCAAGCGCACTCTCCTCGCGTGCCACGATGTCCAGGTAGTTGGGTTGTATCCTGGCAACTTCCCTGACGTCGCGCAAGGTATGCAGCCATTCGCCCTTGCCCGCGTGATCGATAGCCGACTTGTATAGCCGGTCGCGCGCCTCGATCTTCTCCCGCGCGCCGTTTGCCCGCGCCTCGGCGTCGTTGTAGCCCGAGGCTGCGCCGAAGTATTGGATGGCCGATTCCCAGTCGTTGCGTCCCGCCGCCTCCTGCCCTGCCCTGTACTGGTTTGACTGGTAGTCCTGCCGCCACCACTGCCAGCCCGCGAACAGGACCACCGCCAGCAGCAAAGCCACTCCCAACAGCAAGTCCAGCCGCCACCCAGGCTCGCGCCCGCCCTGCTCCGGGTCAAGGTCCTCGATCACCGATATTTGCTCGTTACTGTATGGCAGGTTGGGCTGGGCCACGGCAATGTCTCCTGTCCACGTTAGCCGCGTTACGATCTGCTGTTCGGGCGCTTCATGCGCCGCTGCTCATCGCCTGAGATACGCCCAGTAGTCACGGTAACGGTTTTCGGCCTCAAGCGATTGGACGCCCGATTCAAGTATAAGGTCATCGGCTCCATCATAGCTACGCAGATGGAGTTGCCCATCGTACGTATATGCGAAAAAACTATCTCCAAGCACTATGCCCGGCTCTTCCCCGCCGTGGGTCGCAGGCACATTGAAGGTCTGGCGGTATGCCAAAGTGGGGTTGACGACCCCTCTCGCCGGCTGCGAGCTTTGGGCGCTATACACTATATAGGCCCTCGCCGACTCCGTCAGATTTTCAAGGTACTCCTGGGTCTGCCACTCATAGCTGGACCATGCCACGCCCTGGCTGCCGCTCTTGATGGCGCGTGGGTCGCTGCTGCTGGCTACCGCGAAATCTTGCACGCGGGCCGCGCCTGCCGGCGTAATGCTGATTATGCTGAGAGTACTGGTCGGGGGCACTCCTTCAAACCTGTAATCGTGCCCGGTGATCAAGAGGCCATCTTCGTGCCCCGGGTCTACCAGCCAATCCCTGAAGTCCGCACCGTTCACCGTGGCCCTGGCGACTATGTTGGTGCCGGGGCCGAGCGGTCCCGAATGCGTTGCGTCCAGCACCTGCAACCAGGTGCGGTCGCCCAGGAACTGGCTCAGCACTATATCTCCCGCGAACGGCCCATCTCGCACGAACAGGCACCCCAGCGAGCTTGGCCTGCCCCTGGAGTCACCCACCGGAGCGATCAGATCCAGGATCACTCTAGGGGTTAACTCCTGTGTCGTGTCTTGCAGATCGATGAGCAGGATAGATTGTCTCTCGGAGTAGCTGACATCCAATATGGTGAAGGTATGCAGCATGACGTAGCGCCCATCGGGACTAAGCTGCGCGCTGATAATACCTCCCGCCTTGTGTGTATAAATCAACCGCGCGTTGCCTTTGCCCGCCACCGCTATGTAGAGGTTCACTACCGTATCGCCACCCACGTCCAGGGTATGGGCATTCGACCAATCGGCCATCAGATAGCGGTTGCTCCCCCTGTCGATATACATCACGGCGCGGTCCGTACCTTCCCCCCTCGGCATGGGCGCATACCCTACCGTGGCGGTGGGCGCCATGCTGTACGGTTGGTAAGCAAGCTCGGTATTGATAAAAGGAGAGCGCACCACGGGCCCCACGGCTCCATAGGCGCTGTCCCTGTAGTGTATGCCCCAGATGCCGTTGCTACCCGCCAGCAGGTGCGTATAGTAGCTTGGGTCCAGCGATAGCTCCAGGTACTCGATCTTGGCTCCTCCCACGTGGTGCGCGTACACAAGACGGCGGCCGCTCAGGCTGTTGCTCGCAAGCCGTGGCGTCCAACGCTCCTCCGCGCCGTCATACACGAATTGGCCGCCGGAGATTGCCGTCCTCACGGCGCTGTAGCTGTCGCTTCCCTGGAGGTAGGTCCACCCTTCGGCGGTCCTGTAATACAGGCCGGGCGGGTTGGCGGCAGTCCGCAGCGTGACCGTGCCGCTCAGGATACCGCCGTAGATCTCGTTGAGTGCTGTTTGCTCCCGCTCCGGTAGATCGCGGTAGTCGGGCTGGATTTTAGCCGCTTCTCGGCTGTCGCGGAGGGCAAGGAGCCAGTTCCCTTGATCGGAGTGGGCCACCACCAGCGAATAGAGCCGGTCGCGCTCGGTGATCTTCTCGCTCGCCCCCTTAGCCAGCGTACCGGCGTCGCTGTAATCCGAGGCTTCCGTGAAATACCGGCGCGCAGCCTCCCAGTCGTTGCGCCCCGCCGCCTCATGCCCTGCCTGGTACTGGCTCGACTGGTAATCTTGCCGCCACCATTGCCAGCCCGCGAACAGGACCACCGCCAGCAGCAACGGTATGCCCAGCAACAGGTCGAGCCGCCACCCAGGCCCGCCATGCTCCGGCTCAAGGTCTTCGATCACCGAGATCTTGTCATGAAAATCTGGACGTTCAGGCTGCATCACGGCATAGTCTCCTGTCCAAGCCCATTATACTCTACATAACCGCCCGCGAAGCCGATCGGTTCGGTCCCGATGCATGTCAGCCCGTATTCCCCAACCCGGCTTTGCGCCCTCACCATCCCTATAGTAAAATGTATCCCAATGCCGGTTGAGCGCCCGGCCCCTCCCCTGTCCCATACGCCCAGGCGCCAGGCATCATTACCGGGCGAACGCCCAACGACCAAAATCCGCAATCCAAAATCCAAAATCCGCAATAACCCAAAGGGGTGGCCCATGTCCGAAATCCAGGTCAAGAAGATCAAGGTGCTCACAGGCCCCAACATCTGGGCTTACAGGCCCGTGTTGGAAGTGCTGACCCAGATCGGCAAGTACGAAGACCTGCCTTCCAACAAGATCGACGGCTTCACCGACCGGCTCGTGGCCCTCATCCCCACCCTGTGGGAGCACCGGTGTTCGGAGGGGAGGCCGGGAGGCTTCCTGGAGCGCCTTCGCACCGGCACCTACATGGGCCACATCATCGAGCACATCATCCTGGAGCTGGAGTCCCTGGCGGGCATGGACGTAGGCTTCGGGCGCACCCGCCAGACCGAGCACCACGGCGAGTACCGCATCGTGGTCGATTACAAGGACGACGAAGCGGCCAGGATGTGCGTATACCTGGCCGTCGAGATCGCCGAGAAGATAGCCGACAACACCCCCATCGACTTCGATCTTGCCGAGCGGCTGGCCGAGGTCCGCGAGGTTGCCGAGGACAACGTGCTAGGCCCCTCCACCCAGGCCATCGTAGACGCCGCCAAGCGCCGCCGCATACCCTGGTTCCGCCTCAGCTCCGGTTCACTCGTCCAGTTGGGAATGGGTAAGCTGGCCCGCCGCATCCAGGCCAGCGAGACCTCCAACACCGCCAACATCGGCGTCGAGATCGCCTCCGACAAAGACCTCACCAAAGAATTGCTCGACCGGATAGGCGTGCCCGTTCCCAAGGGCGCGGTCGTCCGCACCGCCGACGACGCCTGGGAAACCGCCCAGGACCTCGGCGGCCCCGTCGTCCTAAAGCCTTACGACGGCAACCAGGGCAAAGCCGTCAGCGTCAACCTCACCACCGAAGAGCAGGTGCGCACCGCCTTCGACCTGGCCGCCGAGATTTCGAGCAGAGTGATCGTCGAGCAGTACCTGGCGGGCAGGGACTTCCGCCTGCTGGTGGTGGGCGGCAAGATGGTGGCCGCCGCCGAGCGCAAGCCCGCGCAGGTGGTGGCCGACGGCCGGCATAACATCCAGGACCTCGTGCGCATGGTGAACGAAGACCCACGCCGGGGCGCGGGGCACGGCTCGGCCCTCACCCGCATCAGGATAGACGCCGCCGCCGAGCTTACCCTCAGCAAGCAGGGCTACACCTGGGAGACCGTCCCACCCGCCGGCACAGTCGTATTCTTACGCGACAACTCCAACCTCTCTACCGGCGGCACCGCCACCGACGTGACCGACATAGTCCACCCCGACAACGCGGCCATCGCCGTGCTCGCCGCCAAGACCATCGGCCTCGACGTGGCGGGCGTGGACGTGGTTTGCACGAACATCAAGCGCCCTCTCGCCGAGCAGGGCGGCGGCATCGTGGAAGTGAACGCGGCCCCCGGCCTGCGCATGCACGTCTACCCCTCCGAGGGCAAGTCGCGCCCCGTGGGCGATGCCATAGTAGACCTTCTTTTCCCAGGCAAGACCGACGCCCGCATACCGATCATCGCCGTCACCGGCACGAACGGCAAGACCACCACCACCAGCATGATCGCCCACATCTACTCAACAATGAAGAAGTACGTGGGTATGACCGCCACCGACGGCATCTACTTCGGCGGCGTGCGGCGCGTGAAAGGCGACTGCGCCGGCCCACGCAGCGCCGAGGCCGTGCTGCAACACCCGCTGGTGGAGGTGGCCGTCCTTGAGACCGCCCGTGGCGGCATCCTTCGCTCCGGCCTCGCGTTCGATAAGTGCACGGTGGGCGTGGTCCTCAACGTGGCCGCCGACCACCTCGGCCTCGACGGCATCGAGACCCCGGAGCGCCTGGCCCGCGTCAAGCGCGTGGTGATCGAGAGCGTATCGGAGGACGGCTACGGGGTGCTGAACGCCGACGACCCCCTCACGGTGGATATGGCCGAGGATTGCACCGGCGAAGTGATATTCTTTGGCATGGACCGCTCGTCGCGCCCGCTCGCCCTCCACCTGGCCGCCGGGGGCAAAGCCGCCTTCTACCGCAACGGCGACCTGGTGCTCGCTGAAGGCTCACACGAGGACATATTGGTACGCGCCGCCGACATACCCGCCACTTACAACGGCCTGATCCCCTTCCAGATCGGCAACTCGCTGGCCGCCGCCGCCGCCTGCTGGGGCGCGGGCGTGCCGCTCGAAATGATCAGCCTCGGCCTGCGCACCTTCCAGACCGACGAGCACAGCGCTCCCGGCAGGTTCAATATGTTCCCTTACGGGCAGGCCAACGTCATCGTGGATTACGGCCACAACCCCCACGCCATGCGCGCTATCCAGGTGGCCCTCTCTGCCATGAAGCCCAAGCGCAAGATCGGCGTGATCGCCGCCCCAGGCGACCGGCGCGACGTCGATATACAGGAGCTCGCGGTGGTCGCCGCCAACACCTTCGATCGCATCATCGTGCGCGAAGACTACAGCCTGAGGGGCCGCGACCCCGGCGAGATCGCCGGGCTGATAGCCGAGACGGTGCAAAGGACCAAGCCCTCGTTACCGCTTACCGTAATATTGGATGAGCACGCAGCCGTGCAGGAGGCCCTCAACATGGCCCGCCCAGGCGACACGCTGGTGCTCCTCATAGATAGCGTGGATAGCGTGATAGAGCACGTGAAACACGCAGGCAAGACCGCCCAAATGGAGGAAAGCGAAGCCCTCTGGTGCCCCGTCCCCGAGATACCCTTCTCCAACGGCCAGCGCCCCAAGGCCTTAGTAACCGAAGGCGCCCGCCACGACGGCGAACCCGACGGGCATAGCTAAAACAAGATTTACAAAGGTAATACTGTAGGGACATCCCTTGTGGGTGCCCTCGACGGGCGCAGAATCTCTATCCATCAGAGCACCCACAAGGGATGCCCTCACGAACCGTTTTCTTCACCCAATAGCAGGCATAGTGTGGACAAAAGTGTAAAGTGTAAAGCGTTGCTCTATACTTAACACTACATGGAAACCCTGGAGCGTATAACCGAGAAGAAGGAGCGACTTGACAGGCACAGGCCCCTACCACCCTCCCTGGTTCACAACTTGCAAGAGTGGTTCAGGGTAGAACTCACCTATACCAGCAACGCCATAGAGGGCAACACCCTGACCCGTAGCGAGACCGCCCTTGTGGTCGAGAAGGGCATCACGGTCAAAGGCAAGTCCCTCAGAGAGCATCTTGAAGCCATAAACCATGCCGAAGCCCTCGATTACGTAGTAGCCTTCGCCTCTCAGGATAGACCCATAAGCAGGCACGATCTCCTCTCACTTCATAGCCTCATCCTCAAACGCATCGATGACGATGCCGGGCGGTTCAGGACTATTCCGGTCAGGATAGCGGGTGCCGAAGTAGTGCTTCCCACCCCGTTGCGCGTACCTGATCTCATGGACGATTTCATCGCGTGGGTGAACGCGCCATCCGATCAACATCCCGCCACGTTCGCTGCAGACGCGCACTTGAAGTTCGTGAGCATCCACCCCTTTGTTGATGGTAACGGCAGATTGGGGCGATTGCTGCTGAACTTGCTCCTCATCCGGGCCGGCTACCTCCCCGCGCTTATCAGAAAAGAGGACAGGGAAGACTACATAAACGCTATCGGAACCGCGCAACTGTTGGGCAGGACCGCGCGCTATCACGAAGTCATATACCGGGCGGTTGAACGATCGCTGGATATATACCTGGACGCGTTAGAGCCTCAAAAGGCTGTCTCTGTCGATACGGCAGAACCGCGTAGTCTTCTAAAGATCGGGGAGTTAGCCCGAGAGGCCGGCGAGAGCGTGCACACCATACGCTATTGGACCCGGCAAGGTTTATTAGCCGTCGCCTCGCACACAAAGGGTGGCTATCAGTTGTATGATAGAGCCATGTCGGAGCAGGCCAGGGAGATCAGGCGCTTGCAACAGCAAGAACGCCTGACAATAGCCGAAATAAGAGATATACTTAACGAACGATGACCAAAAACGGCAACGGCACGCGCCCCAAGATCCACCGCACCGACGGCGGACACGATATTGACGTCCCCCCGCGCCCGTCCGGCCACCTCATGATCATCGGCGGGGCCGACCGTCTCGACCCGGAGGCCCGCCTCGCGAAGCTCTTCGTGCAGATGGCCGAGCGCGCCGAGGCCAATTCCGCCCAGCGCAACATCGTCCTCATCACCACTGCCACCCGCCACCCCGAGATCCTCACCAACGACTACGTCAACATCTACACGCGCCTGGGTATCTCGCGCGCCCGCATCCTCACCCCCTACATCCGCAACCGCGACGAAGCGATGGACCCCCGCAACGCCGCCATCGTAAGAGAGGCGGCGGGTATATTCATCACCGGCGGCGACCAGTACGCCCTTACCCAGGCCCTTGATCGTACGCTGGTGGAAGAGGCCATCCGTGAAGCCTACGGCCACGGCGCTGTCGTGGCTGGCACCAGCGCGGGCGCGACCGCCATGGGCCGCCCCATGATCGTGGCGGGAGGCGGTGGCGGCGAGCTTCGCAAGGGGATGGTGCAAATGTCGCACGGCCTCGCCTGGGCGGGCGACGACCTGATAATCGACACCCATTTCGGGGCGCGTGGCCGCTTCCCCCGCCTCGCCTCCGTGGTCGCCGAGCACCCCCACGCCCTCGGCGTCGGCATCGACGAGAACACCTGCCTTCTCATGGACCACGATGGCCGCGCCCTGGTGATTGGTGTTGGCGTCGTCTATTTCGTTGACGCCTCAAATACCGACCTCGATACAGCCCCCCGCGTGCGCACCGGCCAGCCGATCTCCGTCAGCGCCCTCAACGTGCACATTCTGGCGGCGGGCCAGGAGTACAACCTGCGCACGCGCCAACTCCTCACCCGCGCCACCCCACCCGCCAAGTTCGCCGTCCGTTAATTACCTCTTACTTTCAGCCACTGATCTTAGACCTATTGCTTACCCTGCCCTAGACTTCAGGAAAACCGAAGTCTAGTGGCTTTTCCGGGTAACCGGGCACAAGTACACTCCCGGTAGGATAGATCTTTTCGAAGATTCTTGGTGGTCCTGGGTCAGCGAGCACTCTCCGAATTCTGAAAGTGTGTGAGAACGGCGTGTTGCTATTGCCGACAATCCTACCATCTATCTTGACTTGACCTCCCACACTCATGCCGGTATCGACTTCCGTGACGTTCACCGTAACAATAACATCACGTTTCAACGGAACGGGAAAAGGGGTTACGCTTATCTGTAGCTCATGCACATCAGATCCTACCGGGACGTCATCGAGTCCTCCATCGGGCACTACACGAACATCGGCCCAGGTTTTTCCGAGGGCAAAAAGAGCATTTGGCGAAACTACCCAGCGTTTCGTGCCATTATTGATAAGAAACACTCTAGCGTCAGAGTATTCTCTGCGTAGGCTTCCCTCCGGTATGTCCCATAAGCTTACGGTGGCCGTGCCTATGGCATGATCTATAGCCATTACGCGCACATAGACTTTCGGGTCGGGTGTTACGAATTGCTGTCCGGCCACGAATTGTCCCCTAACGCCCGGCAGAAGATAAGATAGACCATTATCTCTAATTTCGTGGATTATCACTGCGTCCTCTGGGATAGCTTGGTCCCAACCTGCCTTTTGGTGAAACTCGATGGTGAATGCGCTGTTGTTAGCCCTTTTTGGTCTGGTTCCACCCGGTGGTATTGCGGCGATCAGAAAACCATGATTACCTATAATAATTTGATTCAACGGGTCTAAAGTGATTTGCTGGCTGAAATCCGCCTTGGCTGGCGACCACAAGCGTCCCGTTGGAATTGCGTTGAGAGCGTGCAGATTCCGCGCGTTGAGCCCTACCGTTGCCCGGCCCGCCGCGTCCTGGAAACTGATAAGGAAGTTGTAAGTATTAGTTTGCCAACTCATTACATCCCACCCATCGCCATATTCTTCATCGGGATTTCCAGCAGCCCAAGAGTCAGGCAATCCGAACCCGTGTCCCATTTCATGACAAATGAAGCCAAACTCACATAAGTATGGATCTCTATGTATGATCAATATTCCGTTGCCCGCTGCACCGTGAGTGTTTCCGGCGTTTTGCACTACCAGGATGGAGCGGAATGGAGCAAGGTTTACGCCGTTTGCCTGGGCAGCCTCGATCCCCCATTGCACCGGGATCTTTCGGTGGCCCGGTAATGTCACGGCCGCCAGCTCAGTTGAGACGTGGTTCATGGTGAACCAGCCAAACACTTGCGATCCGGTCAAATCAAGGGTATTGCAAGATACTGTGCGCCAATAATCGCACATGCCTCCTGTCCCGTTCACTGTGAACAGATTTCGATAGTAATCAGGCTGACGAGGCACCGCTGGCAAATCACTGAATCTACAAAGGACGATTGCCCAGGGCCAATTAATAGTAGCCATGTAGACACCTCCCACCTGGTTCAAGACCAGGAAAGCCCCTGGAACCAGGTAATAATGAGGCCGATACTAAACAGAAGGCACCGCAAAAACGTAATGCCTGGCCTTTACTCTTATCAGCCTAAGAATTAGTACGTAGCGAAAAACAGATGTCGAGATAGTACCTCTCGACCCCAATTGTCCAGAGTATAGCAAACTCTATAGCCGGGATCAAGGATTAATCGCGCCGTGGCCTCTCTAACAAGTTAGGAGGGTTCCTTTCGAGATGAGAATTGCCTCCACTATCTGTTAGCACCCCGCGCCGTGCGCCTTGCGCCCCCGCCCTCCAATTCGTATAATTAAGCCACACCACATCCGCGCCTGTAGCTCAGAGGATAGAGCAGAGGTTTCCTAAACCTTGTGCCGGGGGTTCGACTCCCTCCAGGCGCACAGCACAGGACTGAGGTATGAGCCATAGGGCTGAGTGGGCTGAGGAACGCACAGCGTACACCCGATCCCCCGCTTGCCGATCCGTCTCTACCTCGTCCTGATTTTATATGGGAGGCACACCTGATGACCCTAGACCTGAGCATACGGCCCAAGAATTTCAAGCTCTCCGACACCCAGGAAACCCAGGTCCGCAAGCGTGTGGAGCGCCTGCCCCGCCACCTCGACAACCTCGAACAGGCCGAAGTGCTCCTCTCAAAGGAACCGACCCACTTTAACTCGCAACGTCACCAGTACGTAGCCCAGATCACCCTCCGCACCCGCAACCACAACCTCATACGCTCCGAGGTCGCACACGCCGACCTCCTCTCCGCCGTCGATGATGCTATCAGCCACCTGTCGCGCCAGATAGAGCGCTTCAAGGGCCGTTTCTACCATAAGAAGAAAGGCAAGACAGGCGTAGGCAAATCGTCCGCCGATCTGGTGACCATGCACAGCGTCCCGGAGCATTCCGCGCCCCCTACCGCCGCCACCGAACCGCTATCACTGGACACCGCCAATTTCAACACAGGCCCCCTCTCCGAAGAAGAGATAGGCGATATCGTCCGAGTCAAGCGCTTCCAGATCAAGCCCATGTACCCCGACGAGGCTATCGAGCAGATGGAATTGCTGGGCCACAGCTTCTACGTCTTTTACAACGCCGGCGACAACCTCCTCAACGTCCTCTACCGCCGCACCGACGGCAACTACGGCCTCCTGCAACCCGAATTGAGCTAGCTCAGACGATGGACGATGGAC
>JBAURA010000265.1:0-6385 GCA_049580985.1 Chloroflexia bacterium | reverse complement strand
ATCTGAGCGCATGTGATATACCCTAAAGTATATCTTCAACAGGCACTCATGTACTATATGGGGGCGGGCGGCGGGTGGTGTATCATGGGTCTATGCGTGCTGAGATGGGAACAGCGGGCGAGATGGTCTTGCCTGGGACGAGTGACGGGCTGGGGGCAGGCGTGCTGAAGCAGCGAGGCTTGCACGTTGCGCTGGCTGCTGTGCTGATCGTGTTTGTGTGGGGGGCGTGGAGCTGGGCGCAATTCGGGCGGACGGCGGGTGGGCCGTTGGGGCTGTTCACGCAGACCGACTTCCCGGCGATCACTATCGTGTCGCGCATGGTGAGCGAGGGGCGTGGGGCCGAGATATACAGCCTGGACGCGCAGCTGGCGGGGCAGCGCAGGCTGATCGCGGAAGGCTATCTCCAGCTAGCGCCCGGTGAGGAACTGAAATATCCCTACCCTTATGCGCCTTTTATCGCGGTGCTGATGTCGCCGTTGGCGGGGGTAGATCCGGTGGTGGTGTGGGCGATATGGGACTTGATCAACCTGGTCTGCATGGCCTGGGGGCTGTGGTACCTGCTTTCGACGCTGGCGCTGGCCCGGAATACGCGCCTGGTGTTATTGCTGGGCGGGCTGACTTCGTTTCCTTTCATTGTGAACCTGGAACAGGGGCAGAGCAGCGGCGTGATCATGCTGGCGATGGGGCTGGGGGTTGGCCTGCTGAAGCGGGGGCGCGATCTTCCGGCGGGTATGTCGCTTGGGTTGCTTGCGCTCAAGGTGCAGTGGCTCCCGTTCCTCGTGCTGGCGCTGGCCTGGAAGCGGCGGTGGCGCGCGCTGGCGGGGATGACGCTGACGTGGTGTGCGCTCATGGGCGTGACGGCGCTTGTGTCGGGGTTGGGCTGGGTGCCGGGCTACGTGGATATGCTGGGGAGGGCGCAGCGGTACGCGCGCGAGCTATTGCTCGACCCCTGGTACAGCCACAGCCTGACGGGCGGGCTGACGGCGCTGATCGGTAGGGGTACGGACGACGTCGTGCGGGTCGCTAACTTGGCCGCACTGGTGGGGGCGGGGGCGCTCCTTCTGTGGGTATGGAGGGGGAGGTGGGAGCCTGGCGAGGGGCGTTGGGATGGAGCCATGTCGCTTACGGTACTGGCGGCTATGCTCACCAACCCGCAGTTGAACACGCACGACCTTTGTTTGCTGGCGCTCCCCGGCGCGCTGGGGCTGGCGTACCTGGGGAAGGTTGTTTCTGGCGAAGGGCGGCGCGCAGTGCTCATGTGGTGTGGGGTGTTGTGGGCGGGGTATGTTTTGACCGCGTTGTTCCTGCCGCAGGTATTTTCGCTGCCTTTGAGGGCTACGACGGTGGTGTTGGTGGTTTTGGGCTGGGTGTTGGTGCGTAATCTGGGCGGAATGGGTGTACGAGGGCGTGCCCAAAGCATCCAGGGTTAGGGTAAATAGGGAGCAGCCTGAATATCGCGGGGAGGATTTTCAGGTGAGCAGATTGGCGTGGTAAGCCCCGGAGGGGCGTAAGAAAGTAGCCACACGGCGTAAGCCTGTGGATGGCATACCAAGTAAGAACGGCCAGCCCCGGAGGGGCGTAAGACGGATGATGTTTGCCCCTATCTTACGCCCCTCCGGGGCTACTTACATAAACGTGGGTAGTGATCCACAGGCTTACGCCATGTGGCTACTTTCTTACGCCCCTCCGGGGCTGGGGAGGCATGTTTCCTCCCTATATTTGAGTGAGGATAGAGGGCGGACACGTGGGTCCGCCCCTACGGCATTGTTGCGGGGCTGGGTAGGGTGGCCTGGGGCTTGATTGCGAGCAGTCGGATCTTGCCAGGCTATTCCATTTGCTAAGTGCTTGTGATATAATTCACATATAGGGTTGGTGTTGCTATTCTTGTGGAGTAGGGGATATGGACGAGTACGCGGCGGACGAGATCATCGTCAAGCTTGAGAGGATAGCCGAGCGGCGCATACAGGAGGCTATCGAGGCGGGCGTGTTCGACAATTTGGAGGGGATGGGCAAGCCGCTCGCGGGCCTGGAGGATAACCCGTTCGTGCCGGACGATATGCGGGTGGCGTTCAAGGTATTGCAGAACAGCGGCTACGCGCCCGACTGGATGACCCTGGCCGAGGAGATCGAGGAAGAGACCGGGCGACTCAGGTGGGCGGCGGACTATCATTTCAGGACGCTGCGGGAGGAACTGGCCGAGATCGGGTCTAATCCTTACGCGGTGAAGAGGCTGAGGACGGAGCTTGAGAGGCTGCGCGGCATGCATAGGCGTGCCTCGCGCCAGCACAGGGAGGGCATAGAGGCGATCAATCGCAAGATCAACACGTTCAACCAGACCGTGCCTATCGCGTCCCTGCTGAAGGTGCCTATGTCGTTGGAAGATGAGATGGCGAAGTTTGAAGACCGGATGCCGGCTTATTTGAGCTATATGAAATAGGATAATTCACCGCAGAGGAGCTGAGGACGCGGAGGGGTCAAGGGATTAGGGGATTAAGGGATTGGGATCACGAAGATAAGAAGGTGGGTGTGTTGAAATCGCGGAGAAGGGGAGAGGCGGAGAACGCGGAGGGTTTGGGGGTAGGGGTTATACCGACGGAGAGGGGTTTCTGGCACGCGCGGTGAAGAAGAGCACGCATGATGTCAGCACGCCCATCAACAGGCCGGATATGGATGCGCCCAGCAGGCCGGATAGAACTTCCTTCGCAAATCCGATGTCAGTGTCGGTAGGTCGAGATCCCGGGAATAGCATGAGCGCGTCGGACAGATATAGCCTTTCGTAAAGCTGCCAGCTTATGAAGCCTGCCAGCGCCCAGACGGCGGCGGTCGCGGGTAAGAAGGTGTGTAAGCGCACCGAGAGACGTTTGAGTGCCAGCCATTGAAGCAGGCCCACTATTATCCCGCCGAGGGCCAAGCCTACCGCGTACTGAGCACCCAGGTCCGGCGGCACGCGGAGCGCGCTTACCAGCGCCACGAGAATACCGGCGCAGGTCCACCCCAGTGTTGTGAGTACAATCCATTTGCCGGGACGCAATAGCCGCTCGAACAGCAGAGCATACTGGCCCGCGCTTGCGAATGCGCCGAAGAGCAGCCCTGTTACGGCCCCTATAGAGGCCCTTACCCACAAGGGGTTGATGAAGACCATCATGAGGGTGAAGGAGTAGATGGCCCAGGCCAGGGAGGTGGCGAGGGCAGAAGCCAGGAAAGCCCACGAGCGCATATTGGGTCGGACCTGGCTTAGGGTGGGGCCATGCGCTGGATGCGCTCCCAGGCTTCGGGGTGGTGGGTGATGCGGAGGGGGCGGCCATCCAGGCCCGCGAAGGTGTGGAACGAGTGCGCTTCGAGCATGAGCGCGCCATCGCTTATACGGGTGATTTCGTAGGCCAGCTTGATGCGCACCCTGGTCAATTCATCTACCCAGGTGGTGATGCGTAGCTCGTCGTCGTAGACGGCGGGCAGGCGATAGCGCAGGTTTATCTCTAGGACGGGCATAACTACACCCGATTCTTCAAGTTGCCGATAGGTGAAGCCGTAGGCGCGCATGAATTCGGTGCGGCCCATCTCCATCCAGAGCACGTAGCTGCTGTGGTGGGCTATGCCCATGGCGTCGGTCTCGGCGTAGCGCACGCGGAAGTCGTGGGATACTTCCTGCCTGGTTGGCTCAGGCTGAGCCTCTTTCATTATTCGTGCCTCCTATTTCGTTATCACCTCGACTAGGGCGCAAGCGAGCCGGTTCCAGCACGACCGAAAAAGGCTAACCCCAGCCCTTGTGCTGTTATGGCCGTAGTAGGCTTCCTACCCAGTTTATCAGTTAGCAGCCAGACGGATGGAAGCTATGCCCCCAAGCGAAAACCACTAACAACGATCTCTCCAGTGACTACAATACCGTGACTTCCCACTGTTACAAAGTTCATCTGGACTGCGTGCGAGTCCTGCTGCAACTCGTAGGCATCATACTTCCCGCCATAGCCAAGTGGTGCTTCAGCCCACACACGCTGTAATTGCTCAACCACGGTGGACGGCGAAGTAGAAGGGTCTGAGAGTTGGCACCTCACAAGGAGGGCACGTTGCGGTTCGCCGGTCTTCTTCAACTGAATACGCGAGAAGATGCCAGTCTGCTTCAGGTAATGTTCTATGTCGAGCGAAAAAGCCGACAGATTCTTGCTGCTTGAGTTAGCATTCCGAAGTGCTGAGCGCAGCCGGGCTTGGAACTCACTATCCACTTTCTTTCCCTACGGTTCTATGGGGATGTTCACTCTATCCAGGATGGGCGTTTCACCGCCGATTTTCCTGATCACTACATCGTAGAACACAAGATTAAGCCAGTAGACTTCAGTCTCAATTCGGACCTCATGCATGGCCCGTCCGAGGCGCTGTGACCAGTCGTGGGCGACTTCCGAGTTTTCCAGATAGGTAAGCCCAGGATAGGCACCTGCCCAGCTAACTCCCCACACCTTGCCTTCCGGCTCACCAGCCTCCTTCCAGCCTTCGTAATCCGTGTAGGTGTCGCTCCACGATATGCGCCATGTATCGTCACGCACGTTCGTATTGTAATTTGCATGCACGCAGTGCGTAAAACAATAGCTGTAGCGCCCCGCGCCGTCCTTGTTGTACCAGGCACTTGCTTCCACAACAATCTCGTAATCCCGTATATAGCTCGTAAAGCCATGCGAAAGGATGGCCCCATCAAAAAAGCTGTAGGTGTTGAGCTTCTCTTGTACAGTCATGACTTTGATGCTTTAACTATGATTGCCCAGCGGAATACGCGCTAACCACCGGCCCTTTCTTTTGCTCATGTTTGGCAGTTGGCAACTTGACTGGACACTTCCCAAACCCCACGATACATCTCGGCATAGCGCACGCGGAAGTCGTGGGAGACGGATGGGCGACTGTTGTTGATCATGGTTGTCGGTTGTCGGTTGTCGGTTGTCGGTTACTGACAACCAACAACTGACAACTGACAACTGACAACTATCGTCAAACCACGCCCGCGACGGGTGGGGCGGCCAGCTTGATGTAGCGCTGGACGCTCTTGCGGTTGCGGCTATCGGGGGCGAGGCCGAGGATTTGCAGGAGCTTCTTTTCGTCGGCCCCGGCTTTGGACTGCTCTACGGCGAAGGTATCGCGCAGCGATTGGGGGGTTACGTTCTTGGTGATAAGTGCGGCTTCGGCCACGCGAGCTACCAGCTTGTTGATCGATTGGGGGAGGAGGTTAAACATCCTCGATGTGGGCTTGTACTCGGCTACGTACTTGTTGAAGGCGTCGGTAAACTCTACCCCGGCGGCGAGCTTGCGCTCCTTGGGCTGCCAGCGTATTTCTTCGTAGTAGATGTAAACGATGGGCTTATCAGGGGTGCTGACGTCGACGTGGTCCACTTTGAGAGCTAGCAGCTCGGTGCGGGTGAGGCCTAGTTTCATGAGGAGGTAGACAATCATGTAGGTACGGGGGTTTTCCTCGAAGGCGGCATCGAGCATCGCTTCCTGCTCCTGGGGGAAGAGGGTGTGGGGCGTCTTGAGGGGGATGTAGTCGGGAGTGAAGCTGTCGGCGAGATTGACGGTCAGGATCTTCTCTTTGTCTACCAGGAAGCGATAGAGCCCCTGGAGGGAGGTGAGCCGGCGCTTGCGGGTGGACTTGCTGTTGGCCTGGCCGAGGAAGTTGGCTATGTCGGTGTTGTTGATATTGTTTATGGTCTTGTTGCCGAGGCTCTGCTGGAATAGGGCGAGGTCGTACATATAGGAGTCGACAGTGTTGATGGGTCGGTGCTGCTGTTCGAGGTGGCGGCGGAACCACCAGCGCGCCACGTCGAGGCTCGATTGAGGGTGAAGAGCGGGGATGTCGGCCATGGGCTGCACTAACTCCCCCCGCTGATTGAGGTTGAAGAGGGGGGCCTGCACGGGCCTGGCTTGCGCGGCCTGCTCTTCCTCTTCGGTAGCGGCGGAGGTTTTCCTGGTTATGACGGGGGGTTTTGCACACATAGCGGTACTCTCCTAACAAATCTACGCACAAATCTCAGCAGCCTGTTCTGATTATATGTCAAGCAAAAGCAATCTGCAAGCGATATGTCGCTTTGGGGAGGGTTGTCAGTTGTCAGTTGTCAGTTGTCGGTGGACGATGGACGATGGACGATGGACGAAAGGGGTTTTAGCACGGAGGACACAGAGGACACAGAGAGCACGGAGGGTTTTGTGGTTTTGGGATTGCGAAGATATGAAGGGTAGCGAAGGGTGCGAAGTTTATTTGGGTTTATCGCGGAGAAGGGGAGGGTGTGGAGGATGTATCGGGTATAATTTGTGAGATGAAGGCTGCATAGAATGAGATGACGTATCACGTATCACGGAAGGGACCGGGATGATTGCTGAAGCTGTGGATTTGCAGGTGGTGCATTAC
>JBAURA010000264.1:0-3567 GCA_049580985.1 Chloroflexia bacterium | reverse complement strand
TGCGCGCCTTCCCCAGCAGAGATATTTCCATACGCCAATGTCGTGCGGGGACACGCCTGCTGCCTCCCTGCCTGCGTTTTTCGCGCACGAGGGGTCAGAGTGGCGGTCATTCCGCGCGGACCCATCGACCATGACCGATGCACGTGGTCGGGGCGCACGGCCGTGCGTCCCGACCCGTGGGAGCGGCCGGGTTCGGCTAAGGAGCCTAGTAGAAATAACTTGAACAATATCTTGTAAGGGTCTATTCTTTATGCGTGGACAAGGGCCTGCGCAAATCCACCAAGCATAAATACCAACAGTTGGTTGGTCGCCTGACGGAAAGCACGCTGCGTCTTTGGGCGGCAGTCGAAGCCATGAGCTTGGGACGCGGTGGCATCACCCTGGTAGCCGGTGCGACCGGTCTGTCGCGTACCACCATTCACACCGGTATCAAGGAACTCGAACAGCCCTTGGGCAAAGAGCGTTCTGGGTTGGGCACCGCGCGCTTCAGGATCCGCCGGCCTGGGGGCGGTCGCAAGCCCCTGACAGAGCAGCAGCCCGAACTGCTGGAGGAGTTGGAACGCTTGGTAGATCCGCTCACCCGGGGCGATCCGCGCTCGCCGCTCCGCTGGACGTGCAAGAGCACCCCGCGCTTGGCGGCGGAGCTCCGAAGCGGCGGTTACCAGGTGAGCCAGCGCACCGTGTGTGCGTTGTTGGGCAGTTTGGGTTACAGCCTGCAGAGCGTGCGCAAGAGCCGCGAAGGGGCCGAGCATCCGGATCGCGATGCCCAGTTTCAGTACATCGCCCGGCAGGTGGCGGAATTTCTGCGGGCCGGCCAGCCGGTCATTTCCGTGGACACCAAGAAGAAGGAATTGGTGGGTGATTTTACCCGTACCGGGCAGGAATGGCAGCCCAAAGGCCGACCCGAAGCGGTGCGGGTGCATGACTTCCCGGATCCGGAGTTGGGCAAGGTGGCCCCCTATGGGGTGTATGATCTCGCAGCCAACCAAGGCTGGGTGAGTGTGGGGGTGACCCACGACACGGCCGAGTTTGCCGTCGAATCGATTCGACGGTGGTGGCGACAGATGGGTCAGGCGGGCTATCGACACGCCCGCCAGTTGTTGATCACTGCGGATTGCGGGGGTAGCAATGGCAGCCGAGTGCGATTGTGGAAGGTGCAATTGCAGCGCCTGGCGGATGAGCTGGGACTTCAGATCACAGTGTGTCACTTCCCCCCTGGGACGAGCAAGTGGAACAAGATCGAACATCGAATGTTCTGTCACATCACGCAGAACTGGCGCGGGCGGCCACTCGTGAGCCACGAGGTGATCATTGAACTCATTGGGGCGACCACGACCCAAGGCGGGCTGAAAATCCAGGCGGCGTTGGATCAACGGCCTTATGCCAAAGGGATCAAAGTCAGCGATGCTGAATTGGCCGCGGTCCAGCTTACGCCAGACGAATTCCACGGCGAATGGAACTACAGTATTCATCCACGGCGCACCGATAATTGTTCAAGTTATTATTGCTAGGTTCCTTAGGCTTCTTGAGAGTGCCGCGTTTTCACCTATCCGGTGAGCCGCAAAGGCTGGTAGCGTGTGGGGTCGAGGCGGTCGCGGAGGAATTTCTTGAATATCGGGCAGGAATCTGGGTCTGCGAGAAATTCCGGGAGCGCGTTGCGCATCGCCGCGGCGGTGACGAGCTCGGAAGGCGGGATACCGGGCCGGACGGTGCGCAACCACGAGCCGAACGACGCCCAGACCCAGCGCGGATGTTTCACGGCGAGGTACTGCAGGATGCCCTGACTGATGAGGCCCACCTGGATATGGCGGTGGTAGGCGGCGAGCTTGCGCCGCACGGCGGCCCGGTAGCGATCGCTCTTGCGGTGCAGGTACTGGGTACGTGAGCCACGGGCGATCTTGTCCATCGAGCTCATCCAGAAATGATAGGCATACACGCCCAACACGCGTAAGGCCTGCTTGAAGGACAACTCAATCTTGAAGCGCAGCCCGTAGAGGCGAATGACCTCGATGGGGGGCATTGCGATATCGGTGGTGATAAAGATGGAGCGCCCGCGCGTAGGGTGCTCGACCAGCATCAAGCGCACTACGCGGCGCAACGGTCGCCAGAGCAGATCGCGGCACAGGAACTGGATCGTGATCCCGCGCTCACCATAGACGGGGCTGGGCGCGGACTGCCAGTCTTCGGCGGGGCAGTCAAACAGCGACCACAGTTTGATCTTCGGACCATAGAGCCTGGGACGACCGCGTTTTCGCGGTCCATCGCACGGCGGCGCTGGCGCATAGGCAACGGCGCTGCGCGGGAGTCGCGAGATAAGATGGTTGCCCGAGTCCACCAGCCGGCGCGCCAAGCTTCTGCAGGCGAACGCGGCATCGGCCACGAGATAGAACGGCGCGCCGATCGAGATGGCGTCCAGGAGCGAGGCGAACTTCACCGGCAGCGTTCGGTGGTCGCGGTTGGTAAATTTGACCCCCTGATGGATCCGGCCCGCGAGCGGCACGGCGAAAAACGAGCCCGCCGCCGCCACCAGCATGGAGACGACCTGCACGGAGTGGCCCATGATGTAGCGGGGCTTGGTGTTGCCCTCGGACTCCTGATACAGCAGCTTCACGGCGGGCATCTTGCGACCACTCTTGGGGATCTTGATCCCGTCACCGAGCAGCACCGGTCGGCCGGCGTAGCGATAAGCCGGAAATAAGCCCATCGCCTGTTGGGTCCATTTGCGGCTGAGGCGGTCGGGGTCGACGGCCGGGGAATGGAAGAAATCGAGCAGTCGGTCGTAGCAGCGCCCGGCAAGCCCGAGGGTACGCACGATACTGCTGACCCCCAGCAGGTCGCCGCGGGCGCAGATCCCGGCCGTTGTCATCGCCAGCCACAGAAAGCTCGCCTGCCGTGCGCACACCTCGCGCAGCGGCTCGATCACTGACCACCACACCAGCCACAACCGCATCGGGGTAGCTCCGGAGGGGGTATCAGATAGCCATTATAGGCTATCTGACAACATGCGATACACTATTCTCATGAGCCCAGAGCAACTTGAAAAACGGATCGAGCGGATTAAGCAGGAACTGCTGAAGATCGGGCCGATGCGCCCGGGTACGCTCTCGCGCCAGTACGCCGCCTGCCAGAAACCGGGCTGCGCTTGTGTCGACCCGCTAAAGCCGAAGAAGCACGGACCGTTCTATCAGCTCAGCTACAGCCACCAGGGTAAGAGCACGACCCGGTTCGTACGTCCGGGGTACGTGGCGAAGATCAGGAAGGAGCTCGCCGCCTACAAGCGCTTCCGAGGGCTGACTCAAGAGTGGCTCACCCTCGCCCTCACCCTCTCACAGCTGCGCCTGGAACAGGCGAGGCGCGAACTCGACGAGTAGCCGAGAACTCGGTACTCTCAAGTAGTTGATCGGATCATCTAAATTGCTTGGCATATTCATGGAAGTATCTTCGTCGGTCCGGTCTGTCTGCCCGCCGGGCCGAGATAACACGTTTCGTGTCCTCGTCGGGCAGGGTATAAACCACCATAGAATGCCGGCCCGGCCGATTGCTAGGAACCGTTGCTCGGCGTAGCCT
>JBAURA010000263.1:0-6949 GCA_049580985.1 Chloroflexia bacterium | reverse complement strand
ACCTTGAGCAGAGTGAAACGCACCAAAGGACCCACAGCCAGGTCGAAGCGGGTGTATGCTTCCTCCTTTATCAGCCTGGCTGCTTCTTCCTCGCTGGCATGGTTGTGGTTGTGGTTGTGGTTGTGGTTGTGGTTGTGGTTGTGGTTGTGGGTAAGGTCTAGCACATCTAGCTTGACAGTCCAGGGTGGCATTATCACCTGCCTGGGTAGCCCATCGTCTTCTTCCTCTCCTTCCCCTCCGGTAGCCTCTGTCGCTGCTTGTGTGGCTGCCGAATTGGCGAAGGGTAAAGGGTGGGGTAAAGAGTGGGAGAGGAAGATAGTGCGCAAGGCGTCATGGCGAGCGATGATGGAGGAGAGGGCTAGCTCGAGGGCAAGCAGGTGGAGGGGACCTTTGAGCCGCAAGACGGTGGAGATGTTGTAAGCGCCATTCGTATCGAGCAGTTGCTCTATGAACCATACCCGCTGCTGTCCGTATGAGGCCGGCAAAGAAGCCCCATCGTTTTTTGGCAGCCGGCTTATCCGAGGCGGAGGCTTGGACTCCTTCTCCAGGAGTGAGTCGCTTACCAGCCGCGCAAGATCGGTAACAGTAGAATAGTGGAACAGATAACTCAGAGGCACTTCAACAGAGAAGACGTCTCTGATCCTAGATATGAGTTGTACAGCCAGCAAGGAGTGACCACCGGAGTCGAAGAAGTTGTCGTGGGCATCTACCTGCTTCGCTTCTAGCCGTAACACTTCCGCCCATATCTGGACTATCTCCTCTTCTACGGCTGTGCGAGGTGCCGTGTATGGCGTCTGCCTACCTGTTCTCAATCGAAGTGAAGATGCCAGGTAGTACTCTTCTTCCGTATTAAACTCTAGGCCAACCTCACCCGCATGACTATCTATATCGCCAGTCCGCGCCGAACTTGCGGTACGCACCTGTTCAGGCGTAGGCAAGGCGTTGCGGTCGATTTTGCCACTTGACGTGAGAGGAAACCAGGGTAAGAAGACGAACACGGATGGCACCATGTACTCGGGTAGCTTCTCTCGCAAGTAATCGCGCAGTTGCCTGGCCGTTGTGCTTGTGGTAGCCGTTTCTACGCTCGCGATATCGCTTACTGTTGCCTTTGCTGCCCCAGTCAGGATATCCTCCGGCCTATGGGTTATTGTTGTTCGGAGTTCTTTCTGTGCTTGAGCCTGGTCCAATACCAGGTACGCAACCAGGCGCTTATCCATACTGACAGAGAATCTGCCGGTGTCTGCCGTTGTGGGAACAGGCACTGCCTGGACGAGCGCCTCATGAACCAGGGGATGCAGGTTGAGCAGGGTTTCTATCTCACCAGGCTCTATACGGAAGCCTCTTATCTTCACCTGGTGGTCGATACGCCCCAGGAACTCAATGTTCCCATCAGGCAAGTATCTGGCTAAGTCCCCACTCTTGTAGAGCCTCGTTCCCGAGGAGTGACTTGCTAACGCCGATGTGTCTTCGCTGGTTGGGTTCGCGCCGGCGCGCTTGATTGCGTGGGGGTTCCGGCCATCAAAGGGGTTGGGAATAAATCTCTCGGTGGTGAGGTCTGGGCGATTGAGATATCCACGGGCCAAACCAACGCCCCCGATATACAATTCACCCGCAACCCAAACCGGCACGGGCTGCATCTGCTCGTCAAGTATGTGGATGTGAGTGTTTGCTATAGGCTTCCCTATGGGTACTGAGCGGTTGTTGTCAGAGGTATTTGCAGTCCATGAAGTGACATCGACGGAGGCCTCCGTTGGCCCATAGAGATTATGTAATTCAGCGCGCATCGTACCTAGAAAGCGTTCCATAAGTTCATATGGAAGGGCCTCTCCACTTACCACAACGTGACGGAGGGTGTCGCATGAACCTGCCCCCTCCTGGTGCAGAAAATCGGACAGCATCGATGGAACAAAGTGGACGACTGTGACCCGGTGCTCCTGGATGGCCCTCACCAAATAAGCTGGGTCCTTATGGCCTTCGGGTTGGGCAATGACCAACTTCGCCCCAAATAGCAATGTCCAGAAGAATTCCCACACTGACACGTCAAAAGTGTAGGGTGTTTTTTGTAGGATGGTATCGCCAGCCTGGATCTGATATGCCTCCTGCATCCAGGTCATGCGATTGACTACTCCCGCATGGCTGTTCATAACTCCTTTAGGAGAGCCTGTAGAGCCGGAGGTGTAGATGACATAAATGAGGTTCTCAGGCCCAACATCGCTCGTCGGGTTTGCTGTCTCTTCTTCCTGGTCTTCTTCCCTACTGTTACTACCGCCGGGTCTCTCCTCCTCGTAGGTCGTGCTTGGTGTGTCTGAATAAGGCTGGAAGGCATCCGAACCCACAATGATGACACGTACTCCTTGCTGATGCCATTGGGGCAGTAACTCGTGGAGCGATGATGTAGACGCAGGAGGGACAGAAGACGGCGAAGGGTGAGTTGGAGGGAGGTTTATAGGAAGCTGGTGGTGGGTGAGGAGCACACAAGCACCAGCATCATGCATCATGTAGGAGAGCCTGTCGGGAGGGTAGGTGGGGTCAAGGGGCATGTAAGCACCCCCAGCCTTGAGTATGCCCAGTAGTCCAACCACCATCTCTATGCTACGCTCCATGCAGATGCCCACCACCACCTCTGGTCCGACGCCTAAGGTTTGTAGATAGTGCGCCAGGCGATTGGCCCTGTCATTGAGTTGGGAGTATGTTAGCCGGTTGGCCGGGTGGTGAGAAGTGAGGGCTACAGCGTGGGGAGAGCGGAGGACCTGCTTCTCAAACAAGTGGTGGACACACTTATCGAGGGGGTAATCACGGTGGGTGGCATTCCACCCCTCCACTATCTGCTCCCTCTCCTCCTCTGTGATCAGGGGCAGCTTTGATATCTGCTGGTCCGGGTCTGCTACTATGCCCTCCAGCAATTGTAAATAATATTTAGCCAACCTCTCTACGTGCTCGCGGCTATACAAATCAGCGTTGGCTGAAAGTTGACAGGCTATGGTCGAGTGTTGCTCTTTGAGGGAAAAGTTGAGATCATATTTCGCAATGGTACGGCCTGATTCCACCAGTTCCACATCCAACTCGCCTAAACTGATCGCCTGGGGTTGGCCGCTTTCAAAGGCAAACAACACTTGGAAAATCGGGGGGTAGCTCATATCTCGTGCAGGCTGCGAAATCTCCAACAGCCGCTCGAATGGAACATCCTGATTCATTAGAGACTCGATGACGGTCTTGCGTACCTGTGCCAGAGCCTCGTTGAAGCTAATTTCACGGCCTTCTGGAAACTGGGTCCGCAGCACAAGCATGTTCACGAAGAACCCTATAAGCCGCTCTAGCTCTGAGCGGTTGCGTCCCGCGGTTGGGGAGCCTACAACGATATCACGCTGCCCACTGTAGCGATGTAGTAGTATGGCGAAACTCGTGTAAAGGGTCATGAAGAGCGTGGCTCCCGCCTTCGTGCTCAATCGTCTCAGCTTAGTCGTTAGAGCAGGACCGATCTCGAAGCGCACGACCTCCCCGCGGAAGCTCTGTGCGGGCGGCCTCGGCCTATCCGTTGGCAACGCCAGCAGTGATGGTATCCCCTCCAACTGGTGTTTCCAGTAATCAAGTTGGGTTTGGAGGAGAGGGGTGCCCAGGTACTCTCTCTGCCATAATGCATAGTCCGCATACTGTATGGGCATCTGTGCTAACCCTGCTTGCTCCCACTCCTGTGCTTGCTTTGCGAGGGATTCCGTGTTGGCTGAAGAGGAAGAGGATGCGGGAGGGGAGGCAGAGAAGAAAGCATAGAGCTTGGAGAGTTCATCAAAGAAAATGGCTTGAGACCAACCGTCCGAAACGATGTGGTGCATGTTCACAATGAAGATGAAATGCTCCTCCCCCACCTTGAGCAGAGTGAAACGCACCAAAGGACCCACAGCCAGGTCGAAGCGGGTGTATGCTTCCTCCTTTATCAGCCTGGCTGCTTCTTCCTCGCTGGCATGGGTGTGGGTGTTGGTGTGGGTAAGGTCTAGCACATCTAGCTTGACAGTCCAGGGTGGCATTATCACCTGCCTGGGCAGTCCATCGTCTTCTTCCTCTCCCTCTCCTTCCCCTCCGGTAGCCTCCGCCGCTTCTTGTGTAGCTGCCGAATTGGCGAAGGGTAAAGGGTGGGGTAAAGAGTGGGAGAGGAAGATAGTGCGCAAGGCGTCATGGCGAGCGATGATAGAGGAGAGGGATAGCTCGAGGGCATGTAGGTGGAGGGGACCTTTGAGCCGCAAGACGGTGGAGATGTTGTAAGCGCCATTCGTATCGAGCAGTTGCTCTATGAACCATACCCGCTGCTGCGCGTATGAGGCCGGCAGGGATGCGGTGGTGTCAGTCCGTCTGGCAATTCGCTGTATTGATGCAAGGGGTTGCCGATGCTCGAAGGCATGCGAGGGCTCATGGTCCTTCGCAAACATGCCTGCTGTAGATAGGGCGAGTTCGGAACGGGAGGCAAGCAGAAATTGGATTATCTCGCTTTTATAGCCGCCTATCTCTTGTAGCAGAGCAGAGGTGAGTTGCTCCTGCGGCCCGCTGTAATGTAGATTGACGCCATCCGTCCATAGCTCTACGCCTAAGCTGAACAGGTATGCTAGATATTCGCTTACCGCTCTCACAATGTTCCTGTTCGCCTCTCGGAACCAACATCATCGGGAGCTAAACCGCGCCTTTCGGTCAGGCTTTGCCCGATATTAATAGCAACGGCAAGACCGGCTACGGTAGGGTGCTGGAAGAGATAGCTGAGTGGCACGTCAACAGAAGAGAAATCTCTGATCCTGGAGATTACCTGAACAGCCAGCAACGAGTGCCCGCCGGACTCGAAGAAGTTGTCATGTATGCCGACCTGGGCTGGTGCCAGTCCCAATAACTCTGCCCAGATACGCACCAATTCTTCTTCTACAGCTGTTCGCGCGGCTTCATATGGCACCTGCCGCCCGAATTCATCTACGCCTACAACATCTACCAGGAGCGGTTGCTTGCCGCTAGATGCCGCCTGCTCTGGTGTAGGAAGCCCCTTGCGGTCGATCTTGCCGTTAGGGCTAAGAGGGAACGCCGGCAAGAAGACGAAAACGGCCGGCACCATGTATTCAGGTAGCTTCTCTCGCAAATAGCCGCGCAAGTTACTGGCCGTCACGCTCGTGGCTGCCGTTACCACGGCGGCCCGCGTTGCTCGAACTGTATCGCGCTGCCCGGTGGCTTGCCGTCCCGCATCCTCTTGTTTTGAATTGAGCACCAGATAGGCAACTAGACGTCTATCCGGATTGCCCTCTGGGTTGGCCGTGGCAACTGTTGGAGTGGGCGTGGGCAGAGCCAGGACCACAGCTTCCTGGACCAGCGGGTGTTGCGTGAGGAGCGCTTCAATCTCACCAAGCTCGATGCGAAAGCCTCGTATCTTGACTTGGTGGTCGATACGCCCCAGGAACTCGATAGTGCCGTCGGGCAGGTACTTAGCCAGGTCTCCACTCCTATACAGGCGTTCACCGCGCGATCCGCCAGGGGCAGAGAAGGGGCTGGGGAGGAACTTTTCGGCGGTTAGTTGTGGACGGTTGAGGTAGCCTCGAGCGAGACCAATACCGCCGATGTATAGTTCGCCCGTCACCCCCGGTGGTACCGGCTGCATCTGTGTGTCGAGAATGTAAAGTCGCAAGTTTGCAATTGGCCGTCCGATAGGTACCGCCCCAATGCGCGCGGTTTCGTCTCTAACCTCATACACGCAACAACCAACTGCTGCTTCCGTGGGACCGTACTCGTTGAAGATCCTGGTCTTTGGCCGACTATCACGCCAGTCTGATATGTTTTCGGCCCACAATGCCTCGCCCCCCAGGATGAGCGAACCAATAGGCTCATGTTTGCCTTCTTGCCCCAACTCATCGATGAGGCTGAACTGGGCAGGAGTTAGTTTGAGGAAGGTAAATTCAGTATCAGCGGAAACCACCTGGCGCAGTATTTCAATGTCGTCCCCTGAGTAGAGCACTAGCTGTTGGCCTATGCAGAGCGGTGAGAACAGGCTCGTAACGCTAGCGTCGAAAGTCAGTGGAAACGTCAAAGGGGCACCTGTCCCGCTTTTTACGGTATATGCCTCATTACACCAGTGTAGATAGTTGGCTACGCTCCGGTGGTCAAGCATCGTGCCCTTGGGAGAGCCTGTAGAGCCAGAGGTGTAGATGACATAAATGAGGTTCTCAGGCCCAACACCGCTTGTTGGGTTTGATGTTTCTTCTTCCTCGTCTTCTTCCCTACTGTTACTACCGCCGGGTCTCTCCTCCTCGTAGGTCGTGCTTGCTGTGTCTGAATAAGGCTGGAAGGTATCCTGACTGAGCAAGATGATACGTACTCCTTGCTGGTGCCATTGGGGTAGTAGCTGGTCCACGGAGGACACAGGGGACCTAGGGGAAAGGGAAGATGGGGTTATAGGGAGCTGGTGGTGGGTAAGGAGCACACGAGCACCAGCATCACTCATCATGTAGGAGAGCCGGTCGGGAGGGTAGGTGGGGTCGAGGGGCATGTAAGCACCCCCAGCCTTGAGTATGCCCAGCAGTCCAACCACCATCTCTATGCTACGCTCCATGCAGATGCCCACCACCACCTCTGGTCCGACGCCTAAGGTTTGTAGATAGTGCGCCAGGCGATTGGCCCTGGCATTGAGTTGGGAGTATGATAGCCGGTTGGCCGGGTGGTGAGAAGTGAGGGCTACAGCGTGGGGAGAGCGGAGGACCTGCTGCTCGAACAAGTGGTGGACACACTTATCGAGGGGGTAATCACGGTGGGTGGCATTCCACCCCACCACTATCTGCTCCCTCTCCTCCTCTGTAACAATATCAAAGTCGCGGAGGCTAGTTTCTGGGTAGCTCACGCATTGTCGCAGTAGCAACCCAAAGCGGCGGGCAAGCATCTCCACAGCTTCGCGATTGTAGAAGCCAGGATCGTAATAGAATTGCAGTAATAG
>JBAURA010000262.1:0-15085 GCA_049580985.1 Chloroflexia bacterium | reverse complement strand
GTGGACGGTAGCCGGTTGTCGGTTGTCGGTTGTCGGTTGTCGGTTGTCGGTGGAGCATCACTGGAAAGTAGAGAGGGACGAGTGGTGCCTGGTTGTTCTCCACCGTCTACCGTCCACCGTCTACCGTCCACCGTCTACCGTCCCTCAGACTGAACGGTCGGCGCGATCAAGAAGATGAATACATCCCAGGCCGCGTGGCTCACAATCAGCGCGCCCATCGGCACCCCCGCCGTGTACAGCCCGCCCCAGTAGGCCCCGGCTGCCAGCGCCGCCCCGATCAGCGTGAGGTTGCCCGTCACCAGGTGCGCCCCGCCGTAAACCGCCGTGCCCAGCACCGTCCCCACCGGCTTGCCGAATGCGTCCATCAATGAACCTTGCACCAGCCCGCGCCAGAACAGCTCCTCGGCAGGCCCGATGATCGTGACCAGCCGCACCGCGAGGTCCCCATGCGAGCCGAGCGTCTGTAGCCTGTATATATCATCGATTTCCGATGCACCTTTGGGCATGATCACCCGCGCCAACCTATCTCCCACCTGGAACATTATGTAAAGCCCAGCAGCCGACCCTAACCCCACCGCCATGTCCCGTGGCCCGACCCGCGTCGTGCGCAATTGCGGGCGAGCCGCCAGCGACAGGCTCCCCAACGATAGACCCGCCAGCGTCATCCTGTTCCAGAACTGCTTGCGGGGTCCGCGAAACGTCAAGCCGAGCGCCCAATAAGCCGCCACCAACCCGCCCAGCCACACTTTGCCTCGCAGAAGCCTTTTCATCGCATCTTTCTCGCCACTCGTCACTCGTCACTCGTCACTCGTCACTCGTCACTCGTCAAGTAATACCGCATAATAGGCCGCCCGGCGTGCCGCCGCAACACCTCCACAAACCCGGCCTTCACGAACGTAGACATCAAGCCTGTATAAGCCGAGGGATCTGCCTTCTTCTCGCCGTCCGTATCCAGCGGATAGCCCTCGATAATAGTCGCTCCCTGCGATTTCGCGTACTCGACGGCAGCGTTCAGCAGGCTCAGCATCAGCCCCTTGCGCCGGTACGCTCTCCCCACGTAGAAGCATGTGATCGTCCACACGGGCGCATCGTCCACCTTCTTGAATATCCTGACCCGCTCTTCCCTCAACCTCTTATGCGCATCACGTGGCGCGATAGCGCACCAGCCCGCGGGCTCCCCATCCAGGTATCCCAGGATGCCCGGCACCTCCCCCGACTCCACCACCGCACGAAAGGCCGACTTGTTGCCTTCGCCCCGGTTGGCGCTCCATTCCGGCCCCGTAAAGCGCCACCACATGCACCAGCACCCCGAATACGCGCCGCTCTTCCCGAAGAGTTTCTCCAGGTCGTCCCATCTGTCGGGCGTAAGTGGGTGCGCCTCAAACGCACCGGCCACCTCTACCATGCTCTCACTGCTCATATATCGCTCGCGTCATAGTATCTATCCAGCCCCGCGCAATATCTGCACACCACGCGTGCTTGCCTACCTTCGTCTTTCGTCTTTCGTCCTTCGTCCCCAACCACCTCTCGCCCGTTCATGATCTCCTCCCCGCACACCTCACAGATCGCCCGCAAGCCCGGCTTGCTGATGATCGCGTCAATCGGCACCACCAGGCGCACCTCCTCAAACAGGAGCAACTCGCACGTCGGCATCTGCTTGTATCCTTCCAGTTGCGCGTGCCAGCTATCGGGCGCGCCCGGCGCGTACTTCCAGGCCCGCTCCCGCGCAGCAGGGTTGGGGCATACGCGCACAGCCTTGCATGCCACGGTATCCACGAACGTCACGGCTACCTTCCCGTAGTCCACCAACCGCATCGTCCGCTTGCCCAACGCGCACCCGCTTGCCACCGCCACCCCATCCGCGAAGCAGCCATCGGTCTCCACAAACGCGAAGAGCCGCTTGTCTTTCTGAGGCAATTCCACCCAAAAGAGCCGTGCCGCCAGCATCCCCGAGCGCACCCCGATCACCTGGCGCGGGCAGATATGGCTGTGCATGGCCCCCGCCTTCCGGAGCAGTTCTTCCAGGCCCTCCAATTCATTGACGTTGGACATTGCACACTCCCTTGCCGGATTATAGAATCAACAGGGAGGCACGTCAATGAGTGGACGATGGACGATGGACGATGGACGGTTGTCGGTTATCAGTTGTCAGTTGTCGGTTATTGGTTGTCGGTGGACGAAATGATGAATGAGGAGCAACCGGGTCGTCCTTCGTCGGCTACCATTGGCGCTGCCATCCTGGCGGGTGGGGCAAGCAGCCGTATGGGCCGCAACAAAGCTCTCCTGCGTCTCAGCGCCAACGGCCCAACCCTGATCGAGACCGTCGTCGCCCGCCTCGCCCAGGGGGGCTTCCCTACGCCGGCCATCATCACCAACACCCCGGGCGAATATACTTTCCTGCACCTCCCCAGCCTCCCCGACGATACCCCCGGCAACGGCGCATTAGGCGGCATACTGACCGCCCTGCGCCACTCTCCCCACAGCCGCGTGCTGGTCGTGGCCTGCGATATGCCTTTCCTCAACCCTGCGCTTCTGCGCTATATGGCCTCTGTCCCCGCCGGGTACGATGCGCTCGCCCCCACCTGGACCGACCCAGCCGGCAAGTGCTACGTCGAACCTCTACACGCGATCTACTCGAAGACCACCATCCCTACAATCGAACGCAGCATAGCGGCGGGGGAATTGAAGCTGCATGAGCTTCTCAGCGCCTTGAACACTACATACCTCCATGAAGAAGATGCCAGGCAATACGACCCACAACTCCTCTCCTTCCGCAACGTCAATACCCCTGGGGACTGGGCGCTGATGGCGCGATAGCCAGCAAGCATTGCCACACAAGCATTCCGCCTCCCGACCGATCTATCCAGCGGGGGGATGCGCTACACTAGGAACAGCCGGCTACGAACCGCCGAACTTCATGCCGGATCGAATGCCCATGCCCGCCAGCAACTTGCTCCCTTATATCTTCACCAATACGCGGCTCCCGCTCGCGGTGCAATTCGCCGACTGGGTCCAGGCGTCGCCCCGCTTCCGCGCGTTCGCCGAAAATTACCGCGATAAAATCCGCAAAAAAGTGCGCGGAATCACGGAGGTCGAGGGCTATCGCGATCTGGAAGCCGAGCTGGCGACGGCCTATTTCCTGGTGCTGGAACGGCGGTTCCTGGTCGAATATGAGAAGTACGGCGTGGGCAAGCAGCGCGGGCCGGACTTCTCCATCACCTACAAAACCCATATCCGCTTCGATGTCGAAGTCACGCGGCTGCGTGGAGGCCAGGCAGGGGCAGCTCCGGAGCCGGGCAAGCTGGTCAACACGCTCTGCGCCAAGCTGGCGCAGCTCCCACCGAGCATGATCAACATCCTTGTCCTGGCCGGGGACGATGCGCCGTACAGCGGGGACGACCTGGCGAGCGGGCTTCGGAGCGCGACGACGCTGCTGCAAGAGCGGGCCGGGCACAAAGACGACGAGTTCTTTACGCGGCGCGGCTTCCTCGGCGCGCGCGACTTTCTCAAGCACTATAGCCGGCTCAGTGCCATTCGCCTGATCACGCCGGACGCGCCACCCGACCTCCGGCTCCAGCCCCAGGCCCGGCACCCCCTGCCGCCCGACCTCGCCACTCTCCTGCGCCGGTAGGCTCACCCGCTGGTGCTGCACCCTGTCACTATAGAGAATGAATAGCCCATAGGAGTAACCACTAACGTAGTGTGGTATGGAATTTGCAGTAAGTAACAGTAAGTACGTGGCAAGCACTACCATTTCCCCAATGAATTACGGTATAGTTAAGTATGGGCATCAATCCAAGATTCGCTTTCGCCGTCACAATCGTGCTGGTCCTGATCGGGTTCTACGTTGGTTACCTGGTATTTGGTAACGCCGTAGCCCAGATGCTGAAGCCGGTAGCTGCCATAACCTCCCCAGCCACCGACTCCGCCTCCCTACCGGCGGAGGTCGCGGCCAGCATGACGCCAGGCACCGCACCGGCGGAAGCGCCCACCTCACCTCCCGCCGAGGCCCCCACGGAAGCGCCTGCTGCGCCTCCCCCCGCGCCGACCGACACTGTTGCGCCGGTCGAACCGCCCGCGACCCCCACCGCCGAGCCTGCCGCCGACTACAGCGCCACGGTAAACGGCAAATACTACGACGCCTACATACCCGACGTCGCCACCAAAACCAAGCAATACTACCATTACACCTGCGAGTTCGACGCCGCCTGGGTGGTCCTCAAGACCAACGGTATCGACGCTACCCTCCAGGACCAGATCGACATCGCCGGCCTGGACACCAGCATCGAGCCTTACTACAAGGAGACCGAGAACGGGGCCGTTATCTACGGCGGCGATATTTTCAACTACTATTCGGGCGACTACGACGAGAACTTCCTGGCACGCTCCACAGGGCTTGTGATACGCAAGGTCTTCGAGCACTACGGCCTCAAGGTCACCGCCGTCAACACCCGCGAGGGCCTGGAAGCCGCCCTCCGGCGGGGTGAGTTGGTCTGGATCAAGGCCACCGCCGACTTCAAACCTGGGCGGGTTGCCACCTGGGTCCTCCCCGACGGCACGACTTATGAAACCGTCCTGGGCAACGATCATGCCGCCGTGGTCATGGGCTACAGCGAGCGGGGCGCGCTCATACGCGACGTGCTCGGCCCCACCAACACCAACTGGAACCGCGAATACGAGTACGAAGTGCCGTGGGAGAAGTTCATGGTCTCGTGGGGCCAGCAGCAATATGACGGCCTGGCGGTAAGCAAACAATAGTCGCCGTTGACCCTACACGCCTCAGCCCCATTTACGTTATAGTAGAGTATGATCAGCCGCAAGCACTTCCTCGTAGTAGCTCCTGTCTTGCTGGCCTTGCTGATCGCCTTCGGGACCTATCTCCTATTCGGGAGCGCGTTTGCCCGGACGTTCCAGCTGCGGGCGCTGCCCTCCCCGACTCCCCTCCCATCGCCCACGCCCAGGGTCGTGCCGTCGCCGACCATGCCTCCGAGCATGACGCCGGTGGCCCCCACACCTATACCCCCCACCAGCACCTCTCTCCCTACGGATACCCCACTGCCGCCCACGGGCACGCCCATCCCGCCGACGTATACGCCTGTACCGCCGACCGACACGCGCGTGCCGCCCTCACCGACAAATACACGCATACGGAGAACCAGCACTCCCAAACCGCCCACGCGCACGCCAACCGAGACCCCCACGGAAGCCCCCACCGAAGTGCGCATCGAGCCGACGCCCACCAACACGCCCATATTACAGTTACAGCCGGTCGAGCCTGCGCCCACTGACACAGCCTTGCCCCTTGAGCCGGTGGAGCCGGCACCCACCGATACAGCCGTGCCGCCCGCGCCGGTAGAACCCACGCCCACGCAGGTGGTCGAGCCACCAGCCCAAGACTTCAGCCGCACGGTGAACGGCAAATACTACGACGCATATGTGGACGCGGCCACCAAAACCAAGCAATACTACCATTACACCTGCGAGTTCGACGCCGCCTGGGTGGTCCTCAAGACCAACGGCATCGACGCTACCCTCCAGGACCAGATCGACATCGTAGGCATCGACACGAGCATAGAACCGTACTACAAGGAGACCGCCGGCGGCTTCATCATATACGGCGGCGACATCCTCAATCACTACTCCGGCGACTACGACAAGAACTTCCTGGCACGCTCCACGGGCCATGTGATACGCCGCGTATTCGAGCACTACGGCCTCAACGTCACCGCCGTCAACTCCCGCAAGAGTCTAGAGGCAGCCCTGAGGAGAGGCGAGCTGGTCTGGATCAAGACCACCGCCGACTTCAAGCCAGGCAGGCCCGCCACCTGGATCATGCCCGACGGCACCACGTACAAGACCGTCCTTAGCAACGATCACGCCGCCGTGGTGATGGGCTACAGCGCGCGCGGCGCGCTCATACGCGACGTGCTTGGCCCTACAAGCACCAACTGGAACCGCCAGTACGAATACGAAGTCTCGTGGGAGAAGTTCCTGTTCGCCTGGGGCCAACAGCAATACGACGGCCTGGCGGTGGGCAAACCTTGATCTAATATAGGGGCACGACGTCGATATGCCCCTTAGAGTGGTAAAATAAAAGAGGTATGGCACACGTTTACACCCCACAACCTTCCCCCTGGCGCACGCGCATTCCCCTGGTAATCGTGCTGGCGCTGGCCGTTCTGATCTTCCTGGCCGTGGGCGCGCGCGCCCTCGGCATCTGGCCCGGCGCTGAAGCCTCCGACCCCAATGCTATCACGGTCTCGTACACCACCGAGGCGGGCGACAACTCAACCCAGGGCGTGGTCGACTCTCCGTTGCGTATAAGAGTGCGCATCCCCTGGTCCACAGGCTCGCAGGACACCATCATCTCCGGCGTGGCCCTGCAAATTCTCGACGACACCAACGCCCTTGCTCGCTTCGGCAACGCCCCATCCGAGGCGTTCGCCCTCAAGCCCACCTTCGACGTGGCCGAGTGGGAGTGGCGCGGCTCCGTGCCCAGCGACCCCGGCAAGTACCACGCCCGCATCCAGGTAACCGCCCTCTACAACGAGGAGCGTAACGGCATAACCGAGCTACCCAACCCCGTATTCGAAGCCGTGCCCGAACCTGGCGAACCGGTGCGCAGCGGCTACGTCTTCGCCTCCGACTCCAACCTCTGGCTCCTCACCACCGACACCTCCAGGCAACGCCGACTCACCTACTTCCCCCAGTTCTACGAGTACGCCGACAAGCCCCAGTGGTCGCCCGACGGCTCCCGCATCGCCTTCACCTACTCGCCCCGCGCCGACGAAGACGGCCTCCCGGCCACCGAGATCTGGACAATCTCCCCCGGCGGCACCCCTCAGCCTCTCGTGCAGAGCGTGGGCGGCGAGTCCTTCCTCGACGCCACCTGGTCGGGCGGCGGCAAGTACCTCTTCTACACCGTAGACACTTCCGCTACCACTCCCATAACCGACACGACGGGGACGGCCTCCTCCTTTGGCAATGACGTGTATATCGAGCGCATGGAGTTGGCGACCGGCGCGCGCGAGCAGTGGATGCCCTCTGCTCAGATGCCCAGCGGCGTAGGCGCGACCGGCGACATCGTCTTCATCGAATACGTGCCACCCACCGCCGATTTGCAAGGCTTCATCGCGCCGTTGCAGCGCCTTGTGCGTGCCGAGGCCGATGGCGAGACGCGCAGCATACTGGTAGACGAGACCGTCTTCCAGTTGATGTACGCGCCCTCGGTTTCGCCGGACGGCAAGTGGGTGGCCTTCTCGGCGGTCAATATACCGCCCATTGGCAAGGAGCCGTTCCCCACCACTATCCCCTATGGGACCCCGGCCCCCAACGTCACGCCCAGCGGAGGCCTCGACCTCTTTGCCTGGCTCGGCCTCGCGCCCAGGACAGCCGAAGCCCACGGCCTCCCCTGGGATATCTTCCTCGTCTCTGCGGAAGGCGGTAAGCCTATACGCCTGACCACTATGGATGAGGACCTGCCCTACCCCATCTGGCTCGACAACACCAACATCGCCTTCATGGGCGCTACCGGCCTCTACAAGCTCTCCATCGAAGCGGACGGCAGCCCAACCGGCGTGCCCACCAGGCTCCACGAAGGCGCGATTCACGGCGGACTCTCATGGCGAGGACCGTGAGGATGGACGGTGGACGGTGGACGGTGGACGGTGGACGGCACACCGGTCATCGACTGTCTACCGTCTACCGTCTACCGTCCACCTTCCTCCTGCTGCTCCTTCTCGCCTGGCTCCTCTCCCCTCAACCCGCCGAGGCCCATGCGCAGATCGTGAGGACCAATCCGGAGGCGGGCGCGCTGCTGGATGCGCCTCCGCAGACCCTGCGCCTCGAATGGAACGAGACGGTCAGCCTCCAATTCAGCAGCATCAAAGTGTATGACCGCACGCGCAAGGAGCAGACGGTCGGCGCGCTCGGCCAGCCCGCTGGCGAAGATAACGTCGTCAAGGCGTCCCTTCCAGACACCCTTCCGCCCGGTACTTACACCGTCGTGTGGCGCGTCGTATCCGGGGCCGACGGGCATCTGACTGCGGGCAGCTTTGCTTTTCGCGTGCGCGGCACGGGCACAACCGGCGACGACCAGGGGCCGGTAGCCCCCGACGAAGCGCTCACCTCCACTCTCGACGAGCAATCGCAGGACGCCAGCCCTTTCAGGTGGACGGTGCGCGCCCTCATCCTGGCCGGGGCGATCCTGCTGCTTGGCGGTGCGCTCTTCATCGTAGGCGTGGCGAACCCCACCGTCGGTGACGACCCTGCCGGGCACGCCCGCCTCGCGCCTCACCTGCGCGAGCGATTCGGCGCGATAGGCAGCGCGGCGGCGGGCATAGTCCTCCTCACGCTCCTGCTCGACCTGGTCGCGCAGATCATGTCGATCCACAGCTCCGGCTTCCTCGATGCGCTCAACAGCAGCGACCTCGCCTGGACTCTTCTGACCTCGACCCGCTATGGCCTCGCCTGGTTCCTCAAGTTCTTGGCCGCGCTCGCCCTCCTGGGCATTATGCTCTTCGTGTGGCGCAGGCCCCGCGACCCCGACGCCAGGCCTCGCTTTGGTCCAGGCTCATGGGACCTGGCGGTGGCGGCAGGCTCTCTCCTGATCCTCGGCCAATCCCTCAGCAGCCACGCGGCGGCGGTGCACGTAGCGCAGACCGTGCAGGCCGACGGCACGGCTGGGCACTCCGCTACACCCCACGCCCTCGGCCTCCCGATCCCCGTGCTGGCCGACTGGGTCCACCTCGCAGCCGCCTCCCTGTGGGCGGGTGGCCTCCTGAGCATGGCCCTCGTCCTCTTCCCGGCCTTCCGCGCCGCCTCCTATACCTCTGACGAGCGCAGAGAGTTTCTCGGCGGAGCCATCCCCCGCTTCTCACGCCTCGCGGTGCTGGGGGTGGTGGTGCTCGCCGCCACGGGCACCTACAGCACCATCCTCCACTCCGCCGATCTGGGCGTGATCCTCTCCACCCAGTACGGCTGGGTGCTCGCCCTCAAAGTGCTCGCCTTCGTCGTCCTCCTATCCATAGGCGCGATCAACCTCCTCCGCCTGAGTCCCGCCCTCCGACAACCGACTACCAACTCCCGGCGACCGACAACCGACAACCGACAACCGACAACCGTCCTTGATCACGTATCACGTATCACGTACCAGGGTAAATCCACAGCGCGGAATCCGCACTCCGCGATCATGAGCACCATACGGGTGGAGGCTGCCCTCGCCGCTATCGCGCTCATCTGCGCGGGCGGACTTACCCTCCTGCCGCCTCCATCCGATGCCTTCAACCAGGCAGGCGGGCCGGTGCCAACCCCCATCGCGGGGTTCACCCCTATTCCAACCCCCGGTCCCGCAGCCGCAAGCACTATCGAGGCGGGCTACGCGCTTACTCTCACCGTCAGGCCCTCCCTGGAAGGCGACCAGATCACTCTCAACGTCTCCGGCTGGCCGGGCGCGACCGCACCCCTCACCGACGTGGCGAAAGTGCTCTTCAGGGTCACGCCCCAGGACGTGGACGCGGGGAGCGCCTCCTACGAAGCCCAGCCAGCAGGCACACTTTCGTCAGACGGCGGGACCTGGACGGCCACCGAGCCTATCCTTACCCTTGACGGCATCTACCTGGTAACCGCCATCGTCCAGCGCACAGAATCGCCCGACCTCAAGGCAGGCTTCCGCCTCGACCTGTCGGGGAGCACTCTCACCTCTACGCCGGTAGGCATAGTGGAGGTGCGCCTCTCCACAGATCCCAGCCCGCCCGTCAGCGGCACGGCCACCCTCAGGCTCGACGTGCGCGACGGCACGGGCCTGCCTGTCGAAGATGCTCGCATCACCGTCAACCCGCTCATGCCCGCCCACGCCCACATCGAGCCTCCCGGCATCGCCCAACCCGTGCCCGGCCAGCCCGGCATCTACACCTTCCCCGTCCGCTTCATCATGGGCGGCTCCTGGCTCCTGACCTTCAACATCGAGAGCGAAGGCCAGCCCCCGCTCAAGACCGACGCCAGCATAGACGTAATCGGCCCGGAAATCGATCTGCCGCCAAGCACACGGCCCCCAACTCCATGATACGTGAGGACGATGGACGATGGACGGTGGACGGTGGACGAAATAAGCAGTACGCAGTACGTAATAATCACGTATCACACAAAGGACCAAACATGCGTAAAGTAATCCCGCTACTCCTTATAATATTCACTCTGCTCCTAGGGGCGTGCGGCGGTGATGGCACACCTTCCGCCTCACAGACTGCCTTGCAGGAAGACCCTTCGCCACAGGGCCGCATCCTCACGGCCAACCAGGCCGCTAACACCATCACTATCATCGACGTGGCAGCCGGCCGGCCCATCGCCGCCGTCGGCACGGGCGCGCAACCCCACCACGTCCTTGGCACCCCCGACGCGAAAGAGTTCTGGGTCACCCTTTATGGCGAGACTCGCCTCCAGGTGTTCGACTCTACCACCCTCAAGGAGATCGCATCCGTGGACGTGGGCGAAGCCAACGACGACCTCGCCTTCAGCCCCGACGGTAAGCGGCTATACGTCTCTCTCGGTAAAAGCAACGCCGTCGCGGTCGTAGACGTGGAGGCGCGTAAGCTTCTCAACACCGTGCCGGTCGGCAAGACCCCCCATGGCGTGCGCGTCACCCCCGACGGCACTTATCTCCTCGTCACCAACACCGCCGACAACACCCTCTCCGTGCTCTCCCTACAGCCCGAAGCGAAAGTGGAAGCCGACATCAAAACCGGCGCTAACCCCTTCGAGGTTGTCACCAGCGCCGACGGCCAGACGGCTTACGTCAGCAACTTCCTCGGCGACTCCATTAGCATCATAGATCTCGCCACCCGCAAGACGACCGGCTACATCAGGAGCGGCAAGCAGCCCGCCATGATAGCCCTCGAAGGCTCGGGCGACACGGGCAAGCTGTGGGTAGCCAACACAGGCTCAGGCGAGGTATGGCTACTCGACGCCACCACCAAAGCCCTCGTGACACGCATTCCAGCGGGCCGGGGAGCGCACGGCACAGCCGTCACCCCTGCCGGTAAGCTCTACGTCACCAACACCAACGACAACACCGTCACCGTGATAGACACTACAACCCAGAAGGTCCTCTCCACTGTCCCCGTCGGCAATGGCCCCAATGGCCTCATCTTTCTCCCCTCGCGCTGACACCCATTTCAGGACTATTGTCCCCTACCTTTTTCAGGGTCGGATCGTGTACAATGGTCGGGTTGCAGCGTCGGTTGTCGTGTGCGCCTGCTCACGGGTGCTATAGGGGAATCTCTACCTTATGAAACACCTAAGGCTGTTGCTTTGCGTCCTCGTATTCGCCTCCCTTGCCGGTTGTAATTCGCCCGGCGACCTACCGGGCAACCCTACCTCCATTCCCCAGCCAGCCTTCGTCACCCCCACCGCCGTCGCCATTATGCCGGACGGCACTTTAGGCAGCCCCAGCCCGGCGGACCCCACCGCGCCCGGCGCAACCCCCGTCCCCACCAAAGCGGGCATGATCGATATACCTACCCCCAGCGTTCCCCCCGGCGAAGCCGTCACAGCCACCATCGTGGCCGAGCTACAGGGCACAGCCATCGCAAACGTCGATCCCACCTCCACCCCCGATACCAACGGCATGTCCCCCTTCGCGGGTATCGACGGCATCGCCGTGCTGCGCCTGAAAGATATGCCCATCAACGGCGAGTACTGGCTGGCATACAGCACAGGCTCCCGCAGGCTTGACGACATACCGCAACAGCACTTCGCCGTCGCTTTCGAGCGTGCCAACGATAGCTGGCGCGAGGTGAGCCGCATCGAGCTTCAGAACCCGGACTACATGAGCGAAGGCTCCATTATGCAGACCGACATCGAGCCGTCACACGCCTGGCTCTCCATCGACGGCGGTGTAGGCGCGCACGGCGGCTGCTTCGACCTCCTATCTTTCGACGGAAAGGACCTCCGCAACGAGATATCGGGCTGCGCGTCCAGCCCCAGCGCGGGCGCGGTCGAAGACCTCGACGGCGACGGCAAGGGCGAGGTAGTGCTTAACGCCTCCGATAGCTACGTCTTCTGCTACGCCTGCGGAGTGCGCCGCATCAACTTTAGCGTGTTACGCTGGCAGGACAACGGGCTGGTCCCCGTCCAGGCCACGGAGCTACCCCCCGATGCGCCTGCCGAATTGAAAGCGAGCAATGACCGCGCCGTCGAGTTGTTCAAGCACGAGCTAATGAAAGACGCCCTGGTGAAGATCGAGGAAGCATATGCCCTCGACGCCGCCAATAGCACGGTCCAATGGAACCGCGTGCTCATCAAGCTGCACGCCGATGCGCGCCAGGAGCACGTCCGCGAGAGCAACTATCCGCTCCTCACCAATATCTTCTACGGCCACTACCCGGCCGCCCTCGACGTGCTACGCGGCTACCCCATCGACCAGGTGATGCTTCGCGCCGGTGAATCGCCCCTGGTGGTGGGCACCCCCGCAGAAGGCAACGCCGATCTGCTCGTATCCTACATCACCACCACCACCGACCTTGCCCTCCAGGCCCTGCCCGACCTCGCTGCCGCCCACTACCTGCGCGGCTGGGCCTACTATCTCGCGGGAGGCCGCGACTCCCTGGCCCTGGCAGGCATCGAACAAGCTGCCGCCCTCGATCCAAACGACCCTCTGTTCACCGAAAGCCTCAAGCGCCTGCGGCCTTGACGGTTGTCGGTTTTCGGCCTCCAATAGAATCAAAGAGGAGCGGCACGTGCCGCTCCTCTTTGATTCCAGTTGCCCTTACCGCCTGCCAGGGAGGCCAGGCCCACTGGGGGTGGCGGTAGCCGTGGGGTTCCCACCAGGGAGTTGCTGCCCGAAGCTAAAGACTCCCCAGCTTGGGTGATCGTCCAGCGTAGTCTCAATCGTGATCCTCTCTGGACTGGAGCCGTCTACATTCATCGTGTACAGCTCATAGTTGGCCGGGTCCAGCCGGTTGGACGAGAAGACGATCCTGCTGCTGTTCGGCGCGTAGGCGGGCGAGAAATCGTTGCCAGCGTTGTTAGTAGCCCTGAACTGCTCTTCGCCACCCTGGCGCATCGTGTAGATCTCGGGGTTGCCGTCGCGGTCCGAGACGAACGCTATGCGGTTGCCGAGGTGGTTCCACTTGGGCGAGTAGTTTTGTCCCAACGAGGTCGCCGGGCCAAACACGCCACTCCCGTTCTCATTCATCGTGTATATCTGCCGCGTGCCGGACCTGTTCGAGGTAAACACGATCTTATTGTTCGCGCCCCAGGATGGCTCTTCATCCTTGCCGGCAATCTGCGTGATATTGGTTACGCCTGTGCCGTTGGAGTTCATCACAAAGATGTCCTCGGCGATGCTGCCCCTGGTCGATACGAAGGCGATCTTCGTTCCATCGGGCGACCATGCCGGCTGGGTGTCGGATGCCGGGTCGTTAGTGAGCCTGGTCACCCCCGATCCATCCGCGTTCATCACGTAGATCTCTTCGTTACCATCCCGCTTGGACACAAACGCGATCTTCGAGGAGTCGGGCGAGTAGACAGGCCAATCGTCGTCCTGCGGCGCATTGGTAAGTTGCAGCGGCAGGGTGCCATCACCCTTCACCCGCCATATATCTCTATTGGTCGATCTACCTGATACGAACACTATCGCGCCCTGCGTCACCACGTTGATCGTGGCAGTAGCGCTCGCCGTGGCCGTGGGAGGGGTGCCGGTGGCCGTAGGCCCTACCGTCGGGGGCGTGCCGGTCACAGTGGCCGTAGACGTGGCCTGGGGCGTGCCGCCGCCCGGAGGGGTGGTGGTGGGCATGACCGTCAGCGTGCCCGTCATCGTGTTGGTAGCGGCCACGCTCGGCGTACCCGTGGGCTTGCCCGCGTCCTTATACCGCCAGTCGTAGTAGTGCAGTCCAATGTTGCCCATCTCCACCTCGAAGCCGGGCACGTTGGTCGGCACATAGGTCAGCACCCTGCGCTCGAACGCCTGGATCATCACTTCGGTCTGCACACCCTTGATCTTCACCTTGCTCCAATACGGGTCGGAGATAGGGAGGCCCGAAGCGTAGAACCAGGGATCGATCAGCCGCTTGTTGACTATCTGCCCAGTCTCGCTCACAGGCCCCGAGGCGTTCAGGAAGCTCCAGAAGCGATCAGGGATGTTGTGCCTGGTATTAGGCTCGAAGTAAGCGATCTTGGTGCCCGGCACGTTCGCCTTCGAGGGGTCGTCGCCCACCTGCCCGGCCTTGTTGATCGTATTGGTGGCGAACTGCCCCACGCGGTTAGGCTGCGGGTGGTCGCCCCTCCTGGTGTTCGACACCGCCAGGAACGAGGCATAGGTGGGGGCCTGCGTATCGTCCGAGTCGCCGGAGATCGGGATCTCGGCGGAATACCTGTTCACGAAGGCGTTGTTGCCGATCTGCATCTGGCCCGATATCAGCTCGATGGTGAGCAGGCCGTTGGTCACGAAGAAGATCGCGTTGGGGTCGGCGTTGGGGTCGTTGACCTCCATCCTGCTCTTGTCGAAGTACTGCACCAGGCGGGTCTGCGTGCCGCCGGGCGCGTCGATATACTGCTCCTGGGCTGCCGCCTTCGGCTCCGGCCCCCAGAACCACGTCCTGCTTACCTGCCCCGAAGCCACCAGCGAGTCGGTGCGGTCCCACACGCGCTTGAACGCCGGGTGGGCAAAATCTACGGCGGCGGCAGGCACCGCGTTCAGCACCGTCACGCCCGCCAACAAGATCGTGGCAAGCGTGCCTCCCGCCTTCGCCCCCCTGCTAAACTTGAAACTCATAATTCATCCTCCTAATTATCACATGAGCATAGCTCATTCTATTCCTTGGGACTTTGGATATTGTGTGTAATCTCTATCCGCCCCAATAACCTTAACGAGCCTGCCACGCACGGGTTGCGCAGGTTTCCCTGGCTATGCCAACCCCTGTCCCCACGTTAGCGCGAGTATAGCACCCACCTCCCGAAATCGATCCGGTTTTCCACCTGCACCCGCCGTATAACGGCTACGCGATATTACGTAACCTGTTCCCGCCCATGCTTCAAACATCGTAGGGGCGGGTCCCCGTGCCCGCCCTGTGTGCACGTCGTCAAGATC
>JBAURA010000261.1:0-2367 GCA_049580985.1 Chloroflexia bacterium | reverse complement strand
CTGCTGTTGCGCCTGCTCCAGGACCTTGAGTTCAGGAGCCTGCTGGCGAAGGTAGACCAGGTCGAAGCCGTGATCGCGGCGAGGGAAGGAGAGCAGCCCTCCACCGATACCCCTGCGCCCCCGACCGATCAGGCCCCCAGCCCCCCTGTTGCGTCTCAGGCAAAGGCCAGGGCACCCAGGCAGATGAGCCTGTTTGGGGAGGAAGAGGAAATCCCCGCGCCCAGCAGTGCAGAGGGTGTGGCGAGTACAGAAGACGTGGTCCGCACCCTTGCTCCCGTAACGGGCGAGGCCCGGATTCGCGCCGGGGTACCTGCACAGGTCAACATCGTGTGTAAAGAGGACGAACTGAACCGGCTGGTCGCCAGGCTGAAGGCGAATGGCAGGTTCGTGATCGACGTGGAAAGCACTTCCACCGACGAGATGGACGCCGACCTGGTGGGGATCTCCATCGCACCCTCTACTGCCGATGGAGATCCACAGGAAGCCTACTACATCGCTATCGGCCACACAGTGATTACCGAGAATGAGGAAGGCACCCAGTCCGAGCAGCTTGCTCCCAGGCAGCTGACGCTTGAGCAGGTGCGCCACATTTTCGGCCCCTTGCTGGCCGACAAGCGCGTGATCAAGGACGCGCACAACGCGAAGTATGACGTCAAAGTGCTTACACGGGCCGGCATGGCCGTGGGGGGCCTGGGATACGACACCATGCTGGCCGCCTACCTAGCGGGGGAGAATAGCATAGGGCTCAAGGACCTGAGCTTCTATAAGTTTCGTGTGCAGATGACCCCCATTACCGACTTGATCGGCAAGGGCCGCCACCAGACCACGATGGCGGTCGTCCCTATCGAGCTGGCTGCCGATTACGCGGCGGCGGACGTGGCGGTAACCGAGCGTCTGAGGCACTACTACGCCCCAATGCTCCAGAAGCAGGGCCTTGAGCCGCTCCTGCTGGACCTGGAGATACCCCTTGTGCCGGTGCTGGCCGGTATGGAGTTTGCGGGCGTCGCCATAGACGTGCCCTGGCTGCAACGCCTCTCGACCGATATGCACGTCAAGATACTTGAATTGGAGCAACAGATCTTCGAAGAGGCCAAGCACCCGTTCAACATCGGCTCTACCCAGCAGTTGGGCCGGGTGTTGTTCGAGGAGCTACAACTGCGGGGCAGGAAGCGCACCCAGAAAGGCTTTTCCACCGACCGCGAAGTGCTTGACCAACTGCGCGGCACCCACGCAATCGTGGACCTGGTGATCGAGTATCGCCAACTGATAAAGCTGAAGAACACCTATATTGATGCGCTCCCTCTGCTCGTGAGGCGCGATACCGGCAGGGTGCATACCAACTTCAACCAGGCCGTGGCCGCCACGGGGCGGCTCTCGTCCAGCAACCCCAATCTGCAAAACATCCCTATCCGCACCGAGATCGGGCGCGACGTGCGCAAAGCCTTCATCTCGGACAACACCGGCCCGCACAAGCTTTTTGACGAGGAGAGCTACCTGCTGGCCGCCGATTACTCTCAGATCGAGCTGCGGCTGCTGGCGCACATGGCCCGCGAGCAGCGCCTTATCGACGCCTTCGAGCAAGGGCTGGATATCCACGCCGCCACCGCCGCCGAGGTAATGGGCGTGCCGATAGAGAAAGTAGACCCCGACTCGCGCAGGCTAGCCAAGACGATCAACTTCGGCGTCCTGTACGGCATGGGAAGCTACGGGCTGGCGCGCGACAGCGGCCTTTCGCCTGCCGAGGCGGGCAAGTTCATCGAATTGTACTGGTCGCGCTACCCCGCCGTGCGCGCCTTCATGGACCGCACCCTCGAAGAAGGGCGCGAGCTTGGATACGTAAGCACTCTACAGGGCCGTAGGCGCTACATGCCTGAGCTGCGGTCAAGCAATAGAGGAATACGCCAGCAGATGGAGCGACAGGCGATCAACGCGCCCGTGCAGGGCACGGCAGCCGACATCATCAAGATCGCCATGATCAGGCTGGACGCCGAGCTAAAGGCGCGCGGCCTCAAGTCGAAGATGCTCTTGCAGGTGCACGACGAACTGTTGTTTGAGGTGCCCGCTTCCGAATTGAAAGAGATGGGCAGCCTGGTTTGCGAGACGATGGAAGGGGCTATGGAACTGAATGTACCCCTCAAGGTCGAGCTTAAGCACGGTAAGAACTGGGGCGAGATGCAGGCGCTAGTGGGTTAGGGGTCGGGGACTAGGGATTGGGGATTGATGGTAAGGGTGAGGGCTGGGGGCGAAGATGGCTTTGGAAGAGGAAAAGGGCACAAGGCGCGTTCGGCGACCAGCGACCGTATCTACTTCGGAGAAGCGATCTCGCCGCTCAGTCCTCAGTCCTCAGTCCTCAGTCCTCCCCATGCC
>JBAURA010000260.1:0-3107 GCA_049580985.1 Chloroflexia bacterium | reverse complement strand
GGGCATCTTCTGGAAGCCCGAGGATGGCGGCCATGCCTGAAGGGTTACCGAGCGTGGAGCCAACAACCTGCATAAGCCTGCCGCGCTCGGCGACCAGTTTCAACGCCGAGTCGAAGTCAAGAGCCTGGGCGGCAACCAGGGCCGCATATTCGCCGAGGCTGTGCCCCGCCACGAAGCGCGGGCGCTCAAACTCGCCCGGGTAACGCCGGCGAAGGGCTGTGAGGTGGGCGATCTCGGTTACCAGGAGGGCCGGTTGGGCGTGGTCGGTCTGCTGAAGGGCGTCGGCGGGGCCTTCGAAGCACAGGGTCGAGAGGGAATATCCGAGCACGCTATCCGCGTGTTCGTAGAGGGTACGCACCTCTGAATAGGCATCGTACAGAGCTTTGCCCATGCCCACGGCCTGCGAACCCTGGCCGGGGAATACCCAGGCCACGCGGGCCTCAGGGCCGAAAAGGGCGCTCACGTGGCTGCGGTCCCTCCCCACCGAAGCACAGCGGCGGCGCTGGTCAGGCCCGCGCCAAAAGCAATAAAGAGGAGGTTATCGCCCGCCACGACTTTGCCCTCGCTCACCGCTTCGCACAGGGCGATGGGTATGGAGGCGGCGGAGGTGTTGCCGTACCTGTCGATGTTGAGGAATACCTTTTCGGGCGGGAGCTTAAGCCGCTCGGCGATGGATGAGATGATGCGGACGTTGGCCTGGTGTGGGATGAAGAGCGATATGTCGTCATACTCCAACCCGGCTTTGTCAAGGGCCGTGACCGCCGAGTCCCCCATGATGCGCACGGCGAAGCGGTAGACCTCCTGCCCATTCATCTTGATATAATGCCCACGCTTCTCCAATGTATCGGCAGAAGCAGGGTCGGCAGCGCCCCCTGCCGGCAGCTTAATCAAATCGCCGCCCACCCCGTGCGAGCCGAGGACGAACGAGAGGAGGCCGCTCTTGGTGTCGGACGCCTGGATGACCACCGCGCCCGCGCCGTCGCCAAAGAGCACGCAGGTGGCGCGGTCTTGCCAGTCAATGAAGCGCGAGAGGGCTTCGGCGGCGACCACCAGCACCGTCTTGTAGGAGCCGGCCTTGACGAACTGGGTGCCCACGCTGATGCCATAAATGAAGCCGGAGCAGGCTGCTTCGAGATCGAACGCGCCCGCGTTCTCGGCCCCGATCTCGTGCTGAACCAGGCAGGCGGTAGCCGGGAAGAGGTAGTCGGGAGTGGCCGTGCAGCAGATTACGAGATCTACCTGCCAGGGAGGGACGTTGGCGCGCTCAAGGGCCTGGCGGGAAGCGGCCACGGCCAGGGTGGCCGTCGACTCGCCCTCACCCACGATGTGGCGCTCTTTGATGCCCGTGCGAGAGGTGATCCACTCGTCGGACGTCTCGACGATCTTAGCGAGATCGGAATTGGTAAGGACCCGTTCGGGTACCGCGCTTCCCCAGCCGGTAATAGCTGCGTATTTAGCCAACCTGCGCTGTCTCCCCTGGTCGGATGTAAAACGTAAAGCACAAAACGTAAAACGTAAGCCGTATGACCGGTACATTGTACTGCTTACCACCTACTGCTTACAAGGTCTAGAGACCTCAATTGAGCAGTAGATATTACGCAGCACGACGCTGTACTACGGCGCACGTTTTACGTTTTACGTTTTGCGTTTTCCGGGTAGATTTCTAGCTTTGCGTGGTGTCGGCGGTCTTAACCTGCAACACCTGGCGGCCCCTGTATGTGCCGCACACCGGGCAGACATGGTGGGGTAGGCGCGGGTTGTGACATTGCGGGCAGTCCACCAGGTGCAGCGGCTTGATGTGCTGCTGGCTCCGGCGGTCACCGCGCCGCTTGCGCGATATTCTCTGTTTGGGCGTGGCACCCATGGCGGTTCTCCTCTTCTTACATTAGACGGTGGACGGTGGACGGTAGACCGTAACCATGTGCGACGGTCCACCGTCTACCGTCCACCGTCCGTCTAGTTCATATTCCTATCGGCAGGGAAGTCGGCCAGATCCAGGTCGCGGAGGACTTCCCATCGGCTGTCTACTTGCTCTTCTTCGTGGCCGCAATCGGTGCGGTTGCGGTTGGCCCCGCACACCAGGCACAGGCCCTGGCAGTCTTCACGGCAAAGGGGCCTCATGGGGAGGGCGACCAACAGCGCCTGGCGCACAGGCTCGGTCATGTCCATCAGGTGGTTGGAGTCTATCATGAAGGCGTTGTCGTCCTGCTCGTAGTCAGGGCGCTTGATGGCATGTCCCGTCTCAACGTCTATCGTAGGCTGAAACTGCTCTTCGAGGCGAGCATCCACTGGCAGCCGGATATCGTCCAGGCAGCGGCTGCACTGTAATGCCACCTGCGCCTCCACGTCGCCCTGCACCAGCACCCCATCGGTCAGGCGCGTAACCTTCGCATCGCCTTTTACGTCGTGGGCCTCCATACCGTTACCATCATCGTCGTACAGGGTAAGCAGAGACGTTTCGATTGGCAGATGGCGCGTAGAGCCAATCCGCTCTTTGAGCAGTTGGGCTACGTTATATACGAGATCGATATTGGGCGATTGATCCATTTTCACGCGTCCCAGATTTAGAGTCAACTTGACTATTATATGGCACGAGCGCGTCCGGTGTCAAGCGTTGTGCGTCATGCGCTCACGCACCCTGCATCATGCCAGGGACTATGCAAAGCTGGCAGAAGGGGCGCAAGAGTCTCCCTACCGGGGCTTTAGGATATCTCCAGCCACCTCCCATGCCCCCAAGCCCAGGGCGTGCAGGGGCGCTCCCCTGCCGGTGGATTGAGGTATCCCACAACTTTCCTACGTACTCCCAAGCCGAAGGGGGTGCAGGGGCGCTCCCCTGCCGGGGGATTGGGGGCGTCCCCCAACTTCCCTCTCTTCTTAACTCCCCTTTCCCCACCGCAGTGGGGAGAAGGGACGGGGGTGAGGGGTTTCCCTCAAGTGCCAATCATCCGGACTTTGAATAGACCCTGGCGGCATACGTCAGGCGTCGTAAGTGTACACGAGGGACCATCAAAGCAAATTGCTCGAAAAGACTACCCAAAAGGTATACGAAAAAGAGTCCAGTTTTCGATGACTAATGCCATATAGCATATAGAGGGGATGAATCATCC
>JBAURA010000259.1:0-4162 GCA_049580985.1 Chloroflexia bacterium | reverse complement strand
ATGCCAGAGCAGAGCGTGGCGGACCTGCATGGAGAGCCTTATGCCGCGGCTACCAACGCGGAGGAGGCTCAATGGCCCATGCCCGGCCAGGCCCAGGAAGTTGCACCTACCATGGTAGCCCCCGCCGCCGAGCCGCCACAAATGGCGACAGGGGCGACGGCTGAGGCCGCGGCAGCTGAATTGGCGGCCACCAGGGAACAAGCCACCGGCAGCGCGCCAGGCAATCTCGACCCCGAGGTAGCCGAGGCGCTGAAGAACGTCAGCCCCATGCTCGCGGGCGGTAATATGACGGGCGAGGACCTGCAGTTTGAAGGCTTCATGTTCGATCCGGGCAGCGCTGCTTCCCTCTCCATGCAGCCAGGGTCGGCCACCGATGAGCATATCGACCTACCTTCTGACATGGGGCCTGTATTCGACCCAACCCCATATCTCCAGGCAGTAGAGGAAGAAAGCGAAGAAATGGGCGATTACGCCGACCTGGATGCCGCCATTCTTACCGGAATGGGGGAGGCGCCGGGCGTCATGGAAGCAAGGCCACAGACCGAGGAGAACAACACGGGCGATCTACCATTTTGGCTACAGGGCGCTTCCAATGAGGCCCCGACCGGCCTCTTGGCACAAGACACCGCACAGAGAGGTTGGGGGACGACGGAGCAGGAGTTCTTGAGCGAGTCGGCGCGCCCCATGCCCTCCGAGTGGGTCGGTGAGGTCGCCGAATCGGCTCCTACCGACTTGTCCAGCGAGAGCATGGAGATGGCAGCGCCTCAAGCCCAGGACGACAACTTCGGCGAGTTGCCGCCTATCGAGCCGTTCGACTTCTCGCTTCTGCCGACCAACGATGTCGAGGAACCGCTGGGGTTCAACACCGAGGAATTGATCGGCCTCGCGCCCGACGACCACGACCCAATGACGGTCACGGTGAACCTGGCTGCCGTAGCCGACCTGCTGGGCGGCAAAGATGTGTCCTACGAGGAGCTTATGGGGAGCGACATGCCTACAGAGATGGCTATACCCTCGGGTGACCTGACGTATGAAGAAACGGAGGTCACACAGGCGGGGGAGCAGCAGCCACAGGCATGGGACCAGCCCTCCATGGAGGCAGACACAGATACCATGGCCGGCCTGGATGCCGATATGCTTTCCACGGGGCCTGTTACATCTATAGACATGCCTCCTATGGACCTGGACTCACCCGAGGCCGGTAGCATTGTCGAAAGCGATTTCCAGGTTGGCACCGAAGCGGAAAGTACGCCCATGTCTGTAGCCGCCTCTAAAGAAAGCGACTATGGAGTGGAGACGGCAGAGGCAAGCGAAGATGCCGGTTACGTGGCAGAGGTCCAACCTCCAGCGACGGGTGAGAGGGTGGAAACTCAATATACAACCCCTACTGGCCCTACTGGGGAAGGGCATAGCGCCCGCGGCTGGATGGCAAGCGCCACCACTAACCTCACCGATACCACCCTGGCCGGTATGACCGGCGACTTAGACGGCATGAATGCTCAGTCGGACGACATAGACCTGGCAATCGACGGCGTGGAAGTAGCGCCTTTCGATTACGAACAACTCGACCTCGACTCGGAAGAGCAGCACACAGGGCAGCTTGAGTTGGACCAGTTACAGACAGGCTACGGCACAGGTAAATTGATGATACCTGATGAGGATGATGTCCTGCAATCGAGGCCGTTGAACGACGTATGGAGCGAGGCCGACGGGGATGCCTCCCTCTTCGTGCCCGCCGGTGAGGACGTGACGATGGCCTCGCCGCAAGCCGGCCAGGAAGAGGGGGAGGAAAGCCAACCCGCGATCTACATGGCTGAGGGCAGTGAGCAGGACATGGAGATGGAGCCGAGCGTCGAAGAATACACTGCGGTGCCGGTGGAAGAAGCACGGGTTGTGACAGCCCAGGCCGAAGCCGAACAGTCTGCCGAAGAGACTGAGGTCAAAGCGCGAGTGGCGAGCAGCCGCTGGATGGGGTATGCCGAGGAACAGGGGAAACCGGGGGCCGAGCCGGCGTCTCAAGAAGCTGCTATGCATACCCAGGACACGGCAGCGGGTGACGCCGCGAGCGCCGAATCTACCCCCGCTTTGTGGCAGCCAGGGACGCAGCCGGAAACATCAGCTCCGGTTATGCAGTTCGAGTCTGTGCAACTCCCCGCGCGTGGCGATATAATGAGCAGCGGCCCATTGCCGCCCCTCGAAGGCTTCGATGATGTGAACGAGTGGGCCGGTCAGAATCCGCAGGACCTGGGCGCACACCTGGCACTGGCGGCGGCCTATGTGCAAGCCGATGACCTCGATACAGCCCTCAGGGTGTATCGTAAGATCATAAGAATGCCCGGCACCTCCCCAAGGGTGCTGCATATGATAGGCGACGATTTGAGCGACCTGGAAGAGACAGCACAAGCCCTACCGCGCTACTACCAGGTGGTAGGCGACCTGCTGCTTCGCCTGGGCAGGCACAAGGAAGCCGTCGAAGCTTACAATAAGATCGACAGATAGTCGTGTAAAAAAATAGAAAAGGCTCCGCGCATGCGCGGAGCCTTTTCTATTAATCTGGTATAACGTTAAAAGCGTAACATTGATAAAGATTGTGAAAAATGTTACAATACATTGGCACTCGATGGCGAGGCCCACATAAGAATAGGGGTAGATAACAGGAGGGTACAAAAGTGACACTCAGATTCAGACGTTACGCCCTACCACTCGTCATGATCATGGTTTTGTCGGCGATCCTATCAGCCTGCGGACCCGAACCGACAGCTACGCCGGTAGCGCCAACCGCTACCACAGGCACGAGTAATGCAACCTCCACTCCTGCCACGTCAACGCAGGCTACACCGGCGCCGACCACGCCCACAGAGCTGCGCACTATCCGGTTGGGATATATACCGGTGATGATCTTCGCGCCGATATATGTCGGGATCGAGCGCGGATACTTCGCCGAGCAGGGATTGAAGCTGGAATTGACAGCCTTGCAGGGTGGCAGCGACTCGGTGGTGCAGTTGGCCGCGGGCAACTTCGACGTGGCGGTGGGTGGCGCGGGGGCGGGCCTGCTGAACGCCGCTTCCACAGGTATAAAGTTCAAGATCGTGGCCCCCATGCACAGTGAGAAGCCGCCTTTGACTACGCCCCTGGTGATCAGCGCCAAGCGCAAGGACGAAATCAAGAGCGTGACCGACCTGAAGGGTAAGAAGGTGGCGATCAATGCCACGGGCGCGGCTACCGAGTACTGGCTGGGCGAGGCGCTCAAGAAGCACGGCATGACTTTCGACGATATACAGCTTACGTCGCTCGCCTTCCGCGACGTGCCGGCGGCGCTGGAGAGCGGCTCGTTGGATGCGTCGATGCTGGGTGAGCCGTTGGTGACGACCAACAAAGACCAGGGCATCATCAGCGTGCTGGCCGATGACTTCATCAACGGGTTCACGGCCACCTACCTGTACATGGGCGAGCCTATAATACAGGACAACCCGGAAGTGGCCCTGGGCTTTATGAAAGCATACCTGAAGGCGTGCCGCGATCTGCAAGGCGATTACGCGAAGAACGATCCCGAGATCGCCAAGATCATAGAGAAGTACACCCAGGTACCCGCCGATGTAGTGGCGCGAGCGGCAGCACCACAGTACAACCCCGACGGCACGCTACCCGTTGACGACCTCAATACCCTCCAGGAGTACTTCCTGGCCCGTGGAGAGCTCCAGTACAAAGAACCTATCGACCTCAGCCCTTTCATCGACGAGAGCCTCGCTAAGACGGCGGTGGAGCAGTTAGGGACGCGCTAGTTCCAAGTTTCTCGTTCCTGGTTCCTGGTTGAGTAGGAAGGCAGGGGTCGAACCTGGAATTTGGAACCAGAAACTAAAATAAAGAATGACTGCCAAGATTACCGTAGATAACCTGAGAGTGGTATTTCCTGGCCGTGGCGGCACCGGGCCTGTGGAGGCTGTGGCGGGCCTGACGTTGGAGGTTGGCGAGGGCGAGTTGGTGTGCGTCGTGGGGCCGTCGGGGTGCGGGAAGACGACTCTATTGCGGGTGCTCGCCGAACTTGAGGAGCCAACTGGCGGAACGGCTACGATTTTGGATTTTGAGAAGAGGCTTGCCGGAGCAGATAACAAGGTAGAAGTCCCGGACAATCCAAAATCCAAAATCCAAAATCCAAAATCCA
>JBAURA010000258.1:0-3697 GCA_049580985.1 Chloroflexia bacterium | reverse complement strand
GGATGGGACTGACCCTAAAATACGGCGGCTGTACTATTGACAACGCCGGGATTAGGCCTATAATATTAGATGCTTGTCTAACCTTGCAAATGTCCATAAAATGAACCTGACACATAGGAGAGGGAATGAAAAGAATAGGGCGTATACTCCTGGCGGGAGCGTGCTTAACGCTCGCCGCGTTACTCCTTTGTCTGAGCCAGGGCGCCGTGCAGGCTGCTCCAAGCGTTATCACCCTTACCGGCCCCGCGCCGAATACAGTCATCGCCGAAACGGATGATTACGCGACCCAGGTGCTGAACGACCCCTGGGACATGAACAACCTGGACGACCTTGACCAGCCGTACCATTTAACCAACTACGGGGTAAACAACGGCATCTGGTCGGGCACTACCACCGGCGCTCCCAGCACAGCGTCCGTCTTTTTGCAGTACCAGAATTACTCTAACTCTTATTCCTATCTAGGAGAAAACGACGGAGTCAACAAGCCTATTGATGCCAACCGCTATAAGAATCTCACATTCCGTATGTATAGCGCGGCTGCAAGCCACTCCATAATGTATTACTTCCAGCACTACAACTACACCCCGGCAGGCAACACCGGCATCATCCCTATCCAGGCCGGCTGGCATATCTACAGCGTGGACCTGGGCACGGCCGGCACCGGCAACTGGCTCCAGAACGGCCCCTACGAGGGCCTCCGCCTCGATCCGCCCTCCCCCGGATCGGGCAACGTGGTCCAGTTTGACTGGGTGCGCCTCACCCCCGCCACGGGTGATACCGTCCGCATCACTTGGACGGGCGCGACCGGCGGCAACGCCAACCTCTACTTGAGCTACAGCCCCACCGCCACCGAGGACAACGAGTACCTGATAGCCACCACTTCGGCCACGGCGGGGGCATATTCCTGGAACACCACCGGCGTGGCCCCAGGCTCATACTACATCCACGCCGAGTCGGGCGGAGCTTGGAGCGCCATCGGACCTTTGATCGTCAACCAGGCTCCGCTGGTGCGCATCGACGCCCCCGGCCCCTTGTCGGGCGAAGAGTATTCCTATGCATCGCAAGCGGAGGGCTGGGACGGCAACTTCCCAAGCCAGTTCGACGCGGTAGAAAACGTCAACAATCTCAGTTTCGCCCCCGACGCGATCAGGGGCGCGCCGGCCAACGTCGACCCGGCGCTCTACTGGCTGGACCAGGACACGCCAAACGCTATCGATGCGAATAAGTACCACTATTTCAACGCCAAAATGTGGCTCAGCCCGCCCGCCGCCAGGCCGTTCTCGCCTTTTAACGCGGGCACGCGCCTGCTGTGGGGTTCAAATCCCAACCTCTCGACCACCGAAGTCATCTTAATGCCATACAACAGGTGGGTATCCGCGGCCTACGATCTGCGCCTGATACAGCAAGCCAACGGCAGCCCGAGCGATTGGGGAGGCACCAAAAACAGTTTCAGGTTCGATCCGCTCGAACAGGATGATGCGTTCGGGGAGCCTGCCGCCTTGCCCACCGGCTTCACGATCCAGGCCGCCCATCTTACTTCCGACCCCGTAGCCGGGCACATGGGAGGCGTTTCCGGCGGACTGCTGGGTACTTTTATCCGGTGGACGCCCCTGCAAGGCACAGGCACCCTCACGCTGTACCGCCAGCCCGTGGGCGATCAGAAAGGCTCCGACGCCGGGGGTATTATCATCGCGGAGGACATCCCAATCGCCCAGGGCCAATACCTGTGGGATACTATACAGGTGTCCCCAGGCACCTACATGATTTATGCCGACGTGGAGGACGGCAGGAACACCAGCCGCGCCAATGCGCTCGTGCCCATAGTAGTGACCCGCCTGCAACCCTCGACCCTCTTCAATGACGTGCCGGCTAACCTGTGGGCAGTGGACTTCATCAACCGGCTGGCGCGCCTGAATATCATCGGGGGCACGCAGCAGCCCGATACGACCGTGCTCTTCAAGCCGAACAATACCGCCACGCGCGCTCAATTGAGCAAGATGGTGGTGCTGGCGGCTGGCTGGCCGCTACTGAACCCGCCGACGCCTACTTTCAACGATGTGCAATACGGCAGCACATTCTACCAATACGTAGAGACGGCAGCCGACCACGAGGTGATCAGCGGCTACGACTGCGGCGGGCCGGGCGAGCCTTGCCCCGGCAGGTACTTCAGGCCGAACAACAACGTCACGCGGGGGCAGGTCACCAAGATGATCATGCTTGCCTTCGGCTTCCCCGAAAATACCTCCGGTGGCCCACACTTCAGCGACGTAGCGCCAGGCTCGACCTTCTACGCCAATATCGAGACACTGTATAACCTGGGCATCGTCGGCGGCTACACGGACAACACCTTCAGGCCAAGCAACCTTGTCACCCGCGCGCAGGTAGCCAAGATGATCTCGCTGGGGCTAGACGTTCCATAATGTTTGTGCTCTCGTGGGACCAGCGCAAGCCCGGCCTCATGCATATCAAGCTAAGGACAAGGCAGGAAAATCGATTCATTAGAGCGCCAAGTCTGTGCCCCCAACCCAACTACGGAGTTGTCATTCTGAGCGTAGCGAAGAATCTCGTCCCCGCGCCTGATCTTCGGGATACAGATACTTGGCTTTGCTCAGTGGAGCAAATTGCAAGGTGTGTATTCCAAGGACAAGAATGAAGTGGGTCGGCTTTGGCTTGGTTCATATGTTGTATCTGGTCGGTAGAGAACGAGATCCTTCGCTTCGCTCAGGATGACAACCTCTCATGGGAAGCCGGAACTAAGAGGTTTCAAAGCCAGATCGGTCCAGAGATGTATTGACAAACGTCGATATAGTGCTATAATGAAGGCATGATAGGCGAGAAAACAAGAGTCAACCCCAAGAACATCATCCCATTGGCACAGGCCGACACGTGTTGTGTGGCACCCTGCCGCGTAGACACCGCAGGGTTAGCCCCACAAGTGAAGGTGCTATCGGCCCTGGCCGATCCGACGCGCCTGGGCATCGTCACCATGCTATCGAGCGTGGATGTGCCGGTGTGCGTATGCGAGATCGTAGACGGGTTCGAGCTGGGCCAACCCACCATCTCGCATCACCTGCGTATATTGCGGGAAGCGGGACTGCTGGACTGCGAAAAGCGCGGCCTGTGGGTCTACTACTGGCTCAAGCCTGAGGCGCTCAAGGAGGTCACCGGCTACCTGGGAGGTCTTTCCTCCCGGTAGGCCAGCTCTTTTTTTTCGGGACTAAATCGAAAAACTTCAATATAGGAGGCGAACAAAATGGCAAATGTACAGTGGATGGACAAGGAAGAGATACGCGAGAAGGTCAGGGCGCAATATGCCCAGGCGGCCCAGCGCGTGACAAGCGGCGGGGGCGGGTGTTGCGGCCCGAACGACGGGTGCTGCTCTCCGAGCGCGAACGGTAGCGCCATCACCTCAGACCTCTATACGAGTGAAGAAGCAAAGCAGTTGCCTGTCGAGGCGGTGCTGGCGTCGCTGGGTTGCGGCAACCCCACAGCCCTGGCCCGCCTAAACGCCGGCGAGACGGTGCTCGACCTCGGCTCCGGGGGCGGCATCGACGTGCTTCTGTCGGCGCGGCGCGTCGGCCCCACCGGCTTTGCTTACGGCCTCGACATGACCGACGAGATGCTGGCCCTGGCCGAAAAGAACCGCCGGGAGGCGGGCGTAGAGAACGTAGAGTTCCTCAAAGGCTACATGGAAAGC
>JBAURA010000257.1:0-9143 GCA_049580985.1 Chloroflexia bacterium | reverse complement strand
CACAGCCACGCGGACGCGATCCTGGCGCTCACGAACAACAAGCGCGCAGACGAACTGTTGAAGGCGGTGTTTGGCGACGAACTGGCGGTAATCCCGTACAGGAGGCCGGGGTTTCTCCTGTCGAAATGGGTGGGCGAGACGGCCCGGCAGAGGCCGGATATCAAGGGGGTGGTCCTCCTCAATCACGGCCTGATCACCTGGCACGACGACCCGGAAGAAGCGTATAGGCTGCACATAGAGATGGTGGATAGGGCGGCGCGCTTCGCCAGGGACCAGGGACCAGGGATCAGGGGCCAGTTGACGGACGGTGGACGGTGGACGGTGGACGGGGAAATTCAACGTCCACTATCAACTGAACAGCGTCGAGATATCGCGTCTCGAATTGCGCCTGTGTTGCGTGGGGCGTTGGGGGCGCATGGGCGGGTTATCGTGCGGTTCGATGATTCGGAGGAGGTATTGCGGTTCGTGTCGGGGGGGAGCGTGCCTTTGGAGCGTCTGCCGGAGGTGCTGGCGCAGGGGGCGGCTACGCCGGATCACATTCTGAACACTAAGCGCACGGCGCTTTGGATTGGGGACGAAGGACGAGAGACGAAGGACGAAGGACAACGGGAGCCTTCGGCGCTCGTCTCTCGTCATTACAAAGCCTGGGTGCGCGAGTACGAAGAATACTACAGGGAGCATACAACCGGCGAAGAGATGCTGCCGCCCGTGCCGAGGGTGGTGCTGGTCGAGGGCGTAGGGATGTTCTCGGTGGGGAAGGACAGCCGGGCGGCTACCATCTCCAACGATATATACAGGCATACGATTGAGATCGTGGAGGCGGCGGAGCGGGTGGGGGAGTACAGGTCGCTGGCATTACGCGAGGCTTTCGAGGCGGAGTATTGGCCGCTCGAACTGTACAAGCTGACGCTGGCCCCGCCTGAGAAGGAGTTGAGCAGGAGGGTGGCGCTTATCACGGGCGCGGCGGGAGCGATAGGCGCGGGGATAGCCCGACGCTTCGCGCAGGAAGGCGCGCACGTGGTGTGTGCCGACCTGGATTTGGAGCGGGCGCAAGCGGTCGCGGAGGAACTGACGAAAGCATGCCCTTCCAACCGCTCGATTGCCGTGCGGATGGATGTGACAGACGAGGGGTCGGTGCGCGAGGGGTTCGTGCTTGCCGTGCTGGAATATGGTGGAGTGGATGTGCTGGTGTCGAACGCGGGGGTAGCCAAGGGCGCGGCCATAGACGAGCTGACGTTGGAGGAGTGGGAGCGTAACTTCGCGGTGAATGCCAGGGGCCACTTCCTGGTAGTGCGGGAGGCGCTCAGAATAATGAAGGCGCAAGGCACGGGCGGGAGCGTGGTGTTCATCGCCACCAAGAACGTGGTGGTGCCAGGCAAGGATTTCGCGGCCTACAGCGCTTCCAAGGCTGCCGAGGCACAGTTAGCGCGCGTGCTGGCGCTTGAGGGCGCGCCCTTTGGGATACGCTCGAACATGGTGAACCCTGACGCGATATTCGCGGGGTCGGGAGTGTGGACGCCGGAGTTGCGAGAGGCGCGGGCACGCGCGCAGGGTATCAAGCCGGAGGAGCTGGAGGAGCACTACCGCCTGCGCAACCTGCTGCAGGTGGAGGTGACGGCGGACGACGTGGCGCTGGCGGCGCTCTTCCTCGCGTCGGACCGCTCGGCCAAGACAACAGGTACGATGCTGCCGGTGGATGGCGGGTTGCGGGAGGCGTTCCCACGTTAGACTACATATCCCGTTAGATGGGTATGACTCTCTAATCAAAACTTAATTATTCGATAGCTATTCATTAACCCTGATGGACTAGTATTTATGATAGGTCTTCCGGCATCCTGGGTCTCGAACGCGCTTTGGGAGCCTCACTCAATAATGCCGGATGGCCGTCGCCGGTCGTTCGCCGTTCAAAAGGAGACATGCTTATGAACATGAAGACACTCACAGGTACGATAGTGCTGGCTGCCGCGCTGGGGATCGGCGTGCTGGCGGGGAGCCTGTTGTCGCCCTCGGCCTCGGCGGGCATACCTATGACGCAGGTCGGCCAGACGGCGCAAGCCACGGCCACCGCCGCACCCGACCCCCAGAAGCCGGCTGTGCCTGGTGACGGGATGCCAGGCCATCGCGGGCGTGGCCCAGGCGGTCCAGGTGGTCACGGTCCGGGGGATGGTCGTGGCTTCGGGCCTGGCCCTGACGGAGGTCCGGGCGGGCGCTTTGGCGGTGCGTATACAGTAGATGGAGCGACCAGGGCGATCAGCTCGACCACGAGCTTCATCACGCTGGTGAAGGGCGATCTCGCCTATGCTACCGGCAAGATGGATACCGCTACGGCGCAGGACTGGGTCAACAAGGCCGATGCGCTGCTTACGTTGGCGCAGACCGGCATGAGCGCGGGCGAGTATGGCAAAGCAGTCGAGACCGCGAACGCTGCCCGCGAGCTGGCGCAGGCCGCCGAACTGTTGATGCAGCAGGCGCTGGGGGCCGATACGCTACCTTCTTTCAGCCAGCGGCAGTTCCCAGGCGGGGGCCATAGAGGTCCAGGTTTAGGCCCAGGGATCGGGCCGTCGGCGAATATCACTGTCACCCAGGCTCAGGCCAGCAGGGTGCTGGCGGGCCTGTACAACAACATAACGATGCAGGAGGCCCTGCTCAACAACAGCACGAGCAAGGGGGATGCGGCCACCTACCTGGCTGCCGCCAAGGCGCAATATAGCAAGGCTTACACGGCATACCAGGCAGGCAACTATAAAGAAGCAGCCGGTGCGGCTCACGTCGGGCATGAGTTGCTAGAGGTTGTGAACGCCCTGCTGCGGGCGGGCACGGCCCCGAACGGCCCGGACACCCCGGTGCAGGTCCCGCCTCCCTTCGTCTAATTTACTCAGCTTCAAGTGGTGGTTCGTAAGGGCGTACCAAGATTGGTACGCCCTTACGACGTTAACCTGCGGTTAGGCATGTCGTCTCCTTCGGGCTGAGACATGTCGCTGACATGCCTATATGATTTTTGATCAATCGGAAATGGCGCGTTCTTAACCGAATCTTAATTTTTCTACCGCCTTGCCTTAACGTGCGGTGCTTATATTGGTAGTATAAAGACTAACGGATCAAGCGGAATTGTTTTCGTGTTCGGGATTTGCGGTAGAGCCACCTGGAGGGCTATATAAATGGTACAAAGATACGCGAGTTATGATATGGCCGGCGGCACGAGCACAACAAGGGAGATGGGCCGCGCGAATGGCTATGTAAACGTAAGCGAAAGGGAGCAGATGGAGGAGCAGGAGCGCCCTGTGCGCGTGCTGGTGGTGGACGATGAGCCGTTGATTGTCGAGATGCTCACGATGGGCCTCAGCTACGAGGGCTTCGAGGTGAGCGTGGCACGCACCGGCTTCGAGGCATTAGAGGAGGCGCAACGCACGAAGCCTGACCTGGTCGTACTCGATATAATGCTACCGGGGGTAAACGGGGTCGAGGTGTGCAAGCGCCTGCGCGACCAGGGGGATGTGGGGGTATTAATGCTCACCGCGCGTGGCGAGGTGGAAGACCGCATCGAGGGGCTGGACAGCGGGGCCGACGACTACCTGGTGAAGCCGTTCAGTTTCCGCGAGTTAATGGCCCGCGCGCGGGCTATCCTGCGCCGTAGAGGGGTGAACCTGCAACGCCTGCTTCGGATCGGCGACGTGACTATGGACAGGCAGGCCAGGAGGGTGACGCGCGGGGGCGCGCCTGTCGAGCTAACCCCCAAAGAGTTCGACATGCTTGAGCTTTTCTTGATGCACCCACGGCAAGTCTTCCCACGAGACATTATCCTGAACCGGGTGTGGGGCTACGACTACATGGCCGACACGAACGTTATAGACGTGCATATCCGGCATTTGCGCGAGAAGCTGGGCGATGATGGCCGCAACCTGATCCGCAGCGTGCGCGGTATAGGGTATTCTCTGGAGCCGATAGATGAGAGGAATTGAGAGGACGAAAGACGAAGGACGAAAGACGAAGGACGGGCCAAGAGCGGGGAGCGTCACCGATAAGGTGCGCGCCGCGCTCTGGCGCGTGCCGTTTGGCCTGCAACTGAGCGTTCTCTACACGTTGTTATTCGTCGTCACTCTCACGCTGCTGGGTTGGGTCCTATATACGCAGATCGACCGATTCCTGGTGCAGAACACCGCCGAGCGCCTAGAGCGAACGTCGAGCGCCGTGCTGTCTCGCAGCTTTGATTTCGAGCGTGGCGATCCGAGGGGTGGAGAGCCGGGAGACGGCGGCAGGCGTCCCAATATTCCGGTAGGGCAGCCTCCCGCGCCACCGGATGGGGGCAATATGCTTGAGCGCATGGCGGGTCTGCTGGTGCGCGAGCTATCGGCCCCCGACGTAACGGTGGCGGTCCTCAATATGCAAGGCGAGGTGATCACTTCGACGGTGACCTTCGAGGGAGTCGCACGCTCGCTGCCTTTCATGCCTGAGGGGTGGCTGGATGGGGTGGCTGTGCCCGTGGTCCAGGATGGCCCCGCCGCCGCTTCGCAATGGGTGGCGGGCGCAGCCGAGGGCGGGAGGCAGCTTGTGCTCGTACAAGCATTTAGCGTCTTCTCCCCCTCGACCGGGCGGCAGACTATGTTCCTGTTGCAGGCGGCCTCTATGGAGGAGGCCGACGCTATCCTGGGCCAACTGGGCCTCTACCTGGTGTTGGGCGTGCTGGTCGGGACGATAGCCGGGGTGTGCGTCGTGCTGTGGCTGACGCGCACCGTGCTCAGGCCTCTCGACAGGATGGCGCGCACGGCGGAGGCTATTGCGGGGGGCGATTTGAACCGTAGGCTGAGGCTGCCGGCGGGCGGTAACGAGGTCGCCCGCCTGGGTGGCGCGTTCGACCACATGGTAGACCGCCTGGCCGCGAACTTGCAGGCACAGAGGCGCTTCGTGGCCGATGCATCGCACGAGCTGCGCACGCCTCTCACTTCCCTCGAAGGATTGAGTGAGATGCTTCTGATGGGTGCGGACCGGGGCGATGGGCGGGCCGTGCAACGCATGGCGCGCTCTATGCACGGCGAGCTTGGGCGCATGGCCCGGCTGGTGTCGGACCTGCTGACGCTGTCGCGCCTGGATAGTGCCGCGCCGATGCAGTTGGCTGCCGTGGACGCCGGTAAGCTGCTGGACAACGTAGCTGAGCAGGTGACTCCGCTGGCCGAGGCCAGGGAGGTCCGCCTCAATGTGGCACGAGAGGGCAACATCCCTATCCTGGTATCCGCCGACCCCGACAGGTTGAAGCAGGTGGTACTGAACCTGGTGGACAACGCTTTGCGTTACACTCCGGCGAATGGAGAGGTGAGGCTGTCGGCGGGCCACGACGCGACAGGCAACACGCGCATAGAGGTGCGCGACACGGGACCGGGCATCGCGCCGGAGGACATCCCCTATATATTCGACCGCTTCTATCGCGGCGACCCCTCGCGGGCGCGCACCACCGGCAGCACCGGGCTTGGGCTGGCTATCGCCCGGTCCATATTGCAGGCGCACGGAGGGACAATAGAGGTGCAGTCCACGCCAGGCTCAGGGGCCTGCTTTATCGTGACGCTGCCCGCCCACCGGAGGGTTGTGGAGGCGGTTGGTGAGGTCGCACGAACTGAGGTCCCCCAACACACGTACAGCGCAGCAGAAACAAAGGTCTAGGGCGGCAAGTGCCGCCTAGACCCAGAGATTGCCCTGTAGGTCACCTGCTCTGCCGGGTGGGCTGGCAGTTAGGGAAGAAGGTATTCGATACGATCTTGCTCGATTGTCCTCGCGTGGCGTTGTTGCCCGGCCTGAAGTACGGATAGTTATTGGGTGGCACGCATGGCTCAGGGCTGCCGCACGGGTAGCCCGACATAATGCTTCGTGAGGCCAGCCTGTTGGTGAAGGTGTAGAAGGTGCTGCCAGGCGCTACATCCTCGAATATCTGCGACCCCGGCGGGTCTGTGAGCATGGCCGCGTTGGCCACTATCTTGGTGATCTGGCCCCTGGTTATATCGGCGCTGGGCCGGAAGTAGGGCCGGTTACCCGGTGGGATGCACGGCTCGCTCAGCCCGCCGCACGCATAACCCGAGACGTAGCCGCGTGACGACAACCTCTCGATGAAATCGTAGAAGGTGGAGCCCTGAGACACATCCTCGAAGGTGTGGCCCACCACCGGCTCCGAAAAGCCGGCGGCGTTGGACACGATCTTGGAGAGTTGGCCCCTGGTGACGTGGTTGTTGGGGCGGAAGCAGGGGTTGCCGGTCTCGCATCCCGAGGTATAGCCATTGACGATGCCTCGGCACGCCATGCACCGAATGAAGGGGTAGAAGGTGCTACCTTCAGGTACGTCGGTGAAAGAGAGCGTACAAGTGGTGGCACTGGGCGTGACCGGCGGGGCTGTAGATGTGCCCTGCACGGGAGCAGTGGGTGTCACTGTGCGCGTGGAGGTAGGAGAGAACGTTGCGACTGCCGTGCCGGTCCCGGTCCAAGTGGCAGTGCGTGTGGCACTAGGAATAGGTGTGGGGGTAGAGCACCCGATCTGCTGGCCTACGTAACGCTGGATGAGAGTCCGCGTCGTGTTACCATCGGAGTAATAGCCCACGGCCCATACGTTGTTGCCGCCACCAGGAGCCGCCGCAACGCTTCTCAGACGGTTGTCGCCCGTAGTAACGTCTGGGCTGGGCACGAGGCTCCAGCTACTTCCATTCCAGTGCTCGGTGAGTGTGTTGGCAACGTCAACATCGGTCTGCCTGTGCCCCACCGCCCACACGTCATTAGCCGCAATGGCTGACACACCCCTCAACTGGCTGTAGCCAGCGCCTGGGCCTGGCATAGGGACATGAGTCCATGCGCTGCCGTTCCAGCGCAGAGCCAGAGGCACATCATCCGGCCCGTTACCATAATAACCCACGGCCCAGGCGTCGTTTGCCGAAACCACGTCCAGACCAAACAATTCGGCATACCCGTTCGGGCTTGGGCTGGACACCACCGACCACTGCGTGCCGTTCCAGCGCTCTACCAGGGTAAAGTGGCTTGTGCTGCCCGCGGCCCATACGTCGTTGGCCGACGTGCCATCTACACCATACAAGGTGTCCTGCTCGTAAACTTCGGGGCTGGATACGAGACTCCATTCGGTACCATCCCAGTGGATAGTCAAAGGGTAGGTGCTGGCGGCGTCATAGTAGGTTCCGACCGCCCATACGTCATTCGGAGAAATCGCCCTCACGTCGTAGAGCCAGTCAAATCTGTAGAAATCGGGGCTGAACACCAGGCTCCACTGAGTGCCATCCCAGTGCATCACCAGGGTATATCCTGCAAAATCGCCCACCGCCCACACGTCATTGGACGCCGTTGCCGTGACAGCGTACAGGAGGCTGGATATGCCGGGCACGCTGGGGCTAGGCACTATACTCCATTGAACTCCGTCCCAATGGACAGTGAGTGTCTTGTATCGACCGAACAAGGCCGGGTCTCTGTAGTGGCCTACTGCCCATACATCGGTCGGCGAGATTGCCACTACATCCGTCAACTCGTTGTCGTCTGACCCGACATTGGGGCTTGCTACGACTGCCCAGGGCAGCGTGCAGTCGGGAATGTTCGTGGGGAGCGGGGTAGGGGTAGGCGAGCCTGGCGTAGGCGTGCGGGTAGGGGTCGAGGTGCCAGGAGGAGTTGTGGGGGTGGCGCACGCGCTGCCGGTGTAATGGTAAGCTATGTTCACGTAACGGTCGCCGGTGTATTCGACGCCGATACTCCAGGCCTCGTTGGCAGACCCTAAGGCCAGGGCGGTCAGTCCTGCGTTGCGGGCGGAAGGAAGCTCCGCGACGTGCCACCGGGAGCCATCCCATCGCTCCACCAGCGCCCCGTTAGGCCCGCTGCCCGCGAACCAAACGTCATTAGCGCCTCTAACCGCAACATCGCTAAGGAAATTTGAAGGCGGAAGATAAGCGGCGATCACTCGGCTCCATTGAGCGCCATCCCAGTGCATCGCAAACGCCTGCTCTTTCTCTCCGACGTAGAAAGTGCCGGTGGCCCAAACATCGCCAGGTGCGTATGCATCCACCGCTTCCAGGTAGTACTCGTAGTACTGGCCGGGGTTGGGGCTTGGCACAATGGACCACTGCGTGCCATTCCAGTGCAGCACAAGCGTGACATTTCTGAACTGGCTTTCGTCATCCGCCCGTCCTACAGCCCAGATGTCATTGGTAGCGAGCGCATCAACGTCCAGCAGGTAGCTATCGAAGGTGCCGTAGTTAGGGCTGGGTACAACCGCCCATTGCGTGCCGTCCCAGCGCATGACGAGGGTCCGGTCCTGTCCCGACCCGATTGCCTCGTCGTAGCCTACGGCCCATACTTCATTGGCTGACAGGGCTGTTACTGCTTGCAGTGTCCTTCCCGCATTGGTAGGGTCCGGCGCGGGCACAATAGTCCACTGCGTGCCATCCCAATGCTCTGTGAGGGCGCGCAACCCCTGGCCGTCGAAGTACTCCCCGACCGCCCACACGTTGTTCGCTGACACGGCGTCCACGCCACTAAGGAAGTGGCCTCCACTGATAGTGGGATTGGGGACAACGTTCCACTGGCTACCGTCCCAGTGCTGTATCAACGCGCGGTTTACGCCGTCCACTTCGTAGGAGCCAACTGCCCACACATCGTCATCGGACACGACCGCCACATCGCGCAGTCGATTGCTGCCGTTGCCCGGACTGGATATCGGCACTCGCAGCCACCCTGGAGGACACGTCGTGGTGCTTGCGGAAGCAACAACGCCAAAAGGTGGCGCTGCTGACCGGCTCCTGCCATCACCTGGCGCTGCTCCGGTTGCCGAAGCAAGCGAACCTAACCATAATAGTAGGCTAGTTAGGAGAATTCCCAGGAGGATGGCGGGAAGAACGATTGGCAGCGATCTGCGAGGAAGCCTGGACGTATTTGCTATCATAGCGGGAGTGCACGCTCCTTCCTGGTAAGTGTCACTCTCCGAGAATTGGACGCCCGACCGGCTTGTAGCAAGAATGATACCATCAAGTATCATGCTGAGCATGTTTCCGATCTCTTGCGAATCTCTGGGATCACTGAAATACGGCTGGGACTCTGGGGCTAAGGTATAATACCGACTAGTCTGTTGCCGAGGGTGAGGTTATGGATGAGCACGAAAGAGCAGACTCTCCATC
>JBAURA010000256.1:0-11485 GCA_049580985.1 Chloroflexia bacterium | reverse complement strand
GGTCTGACGATGGAACTGCCTTTAGTAAGCAGAGCAGATTTTCATGCTGTGAACCTAACCTCCAATGGAACTTCCCTTAAGTTGGAGGTTAGGTTTGGGTTCCTAATCCCTAACCCCTTAATCCCCCCAATTCCCTTTCGTGTATAATATCCCCACTATTCCTAATAATAGGGGGTTTTATCGTTATGTACGTACCGTACGATTTGAGCAAGGTCAAGGTGCTCGACCTGTCGCAGAACTTCTCGATGGATTCGCCGCCCTTTGCCTACTACGAGGGGCCGACCATCAAGTGGGTGAAGAAGATCGCGTTCGAGGGGGTAAACGCGCAACACATATCCAGCACCAACCACATCGCCACGCACCTCGACTCGCCCTACCACTTCTACGACCCAGGACCCGACATCTCCGGCATCCCCATCGACACTCTCTTCGGCCCGGCGTGCGTGGTGGACCTGTCGCGCTACGGGATCGGGGATTACGACATCTACGGCTCGGAGCACTTCGAGCAGTGGGAGAAGGACACCGGCATCAAGATCGAGCGCGGCGACATCCTGGTGATCCACACGGGCTACCACCACTACTACAACGAGGACTGGTATAAGGTGAAGAACCAGGAGAAGCCCGACTTGCCCCGGTCCTTCTTGAAGCACCCCGGCCCCCGGCGCGAGTTCTGCGACTGGGTGCTTGACAGGGGCATCCGGTGGATGGCGATTGACGCTATCTCGACCGACCACCCCTTCAACACGAAGGTGAGGGTGGCGCGCCCCGACCTCATCCCGGAGGTAGAGGCGAAGATCCAGATGAGCATGGACGAGGCCTTTCCCTGGATGGAAGACTACCAGTGCACGCACACCCTCCTCTTCCCCAGGGGCGTCTTCCACGCCGAGAACGTAGGCGGCCAGGTAGACGAAGTGCTCGACCAGCGCATATGGCTGGGCTGCTTCCCCTTCCGCTTCAAAGGCGGCGAGGCTGCCTTCGCGCGCATCGTAGCTTTTGTCGAAGAGAAATAGAGTTAACTCACCGCAGAGAGCGCAGAGGACGCAGAGATATAGATGTATTACTTCCTCCGTGCCTCTGTGCCTCCGTGGTTCAAAACCAAAAGAACCTCTGCGTCCTCTGCGCTCTCTGCGGTGAGTTAATCAGGAGTTATGCATGAAGCCTGCTCCTTTTGAGTATTACGCGCCCTCTACACGGGAGGAGGCGCTGGCACTGCTGGCGGAGCACGGAGGCGAGGCCAAGCCGCTGGCCGGTGGGCAGAGCCTCGTGCCCAGCATGAACTTCAGGCTGGCGCAGCCCTCTATCCTGGTGGACTTGAACGGGGTAGCCGATCTCGCGGGTATCGCGGAGGTGGGCGGGGGCCTCAGCCTCGGGGCGATGACGCGGCAGCGTGCCGTCGAGCGAAGCGCCCTCGTGTCGGCGCGCGCGCCCCTGGTAGCCGAGGCCATGCCGCATATCGCGCACTCCCAGATACGGAACAGGGGCACGTTTGGCGGATCACTGGCCCACGCCGACCCCGCGTCGGAATTGCCCGCCGTGTCGGTGGCCCTCGATATGACTATGCACATACAGAGCGCCAATGCCATGCGCGCGCTCCCCGCCGCCGAGTTCTTCCTGGGGCTGTTCACTACCGCGCTGGAGCCGGAAGAGCTGCTGGTACGAGTGGAGATACCACCTCTGCCTGCCAGGACGGGCACCGCTTTCGAGGAGTTCGCCCGGCGGCACGGCGACTACGCGCTGGCCGGTGTATGTGCCGTGGTGACGCTGGCCGAAAGCGGCGCGGTGAGCGACGCGAAAATAGTCCTCTTCTCCGTAGGCGATATGCCCGTGGTGTCGCAAGCAGCGGTTGACGTGTTGAGGGGCGAGATGCCTACGGAAGAGGTGATCCGCGCCGCCGCCGAAGCTGTGAATGGTGATATAGACCCGCAGAGCGACATCCACGCCACGTCCGCTTACAGGCGGCACCTGTCGAAGGTGCTGGTGCGGCGCGTGTTGGAGCGAGCTATAGCGCGCTCAACATGAAAGTGCCGGCGCTGTGGCGCAACCGCGACTATATGCTCCTTTGGAGCGGGCAGGTGGTCTCCACGCTGGGGAGCAGCATGTCCCTGATAGTCTTCCCGCTGCTGATCCTGGCGCTGACCGGGTCCCCTTTCGCGGCAGGCATAGCGGGCGCACTCTTCATGATACCCTACGTCGTCTTCAGCCTTCCCGCGGGCGCGCTGGTAGACAGGTGGAACCGCAAGCGCGTCATGATCGTGTGCGACGTCGTGCGCGCGGTGGCCTTCCTCACCATCCCGGCGGCGTGGCTGTTCGACCTGCTGACCGTGTGGCAGTTGTACGCGGTAGCCTTGATAGAGGGCACCGGGTTCGTCTTCTTCAACATCGCAGAGGTAGCGGCCCTTCCCCGCGTGGTGCCCAAGTCGCAACTTCCGGAGGCGACCGCCCAGAACATGTCCACCTGGTTCGTCGCCTCACTGATCGGGCCGGGCCTGGGAGGCGCGCTCTACCAGGGCGTGGGGCGCGTGGTGCCGTTCCTTGTCGACGCGGTTTCCTACGGCCTATCCGCCTTTTCCTTGCTCTTCATACGGACCGGCTTCCAGGGAGATCGCTCCGTCGATGTCGATAGGGACCTGCGAGCCGAGATCGGCCAGGGCATAAGATGGCTGTGGAATAGGCCATTATTGCGGTTCATAGCCTTCATCACGGGCGGGATCAACGCTGCCGCCTCGGCCCTGCCCCTCGTGATCATAGTGCTGGCCAAGAACGCCGGGGCCGACGACGCGACCGTCGGTCTCATCTTCAGTATCGGAGCAATCGGAGGTATAGTAGGATCTATAGTGGGCGGCACGATACAGCGCAGGTTCACCTACGGGCAGGTGACCATCGGCTCGGTGTGGCTCCTGGCGCTGATGACGCCTCTCTACGCGCTGACGCAGAACGTGATACTATTTGGGGTGATCTCTGCTGTATCGTCCATCACCTTCCCGGTCTACAGCGTGGTGCAGATGAGCTACCGGCTGCCCCTCATACCCGACGAGCTACAGGGACGGGTGAACAGCGTGTTCCGGCTGATCGCGTTCGGCTTCCAGCCTCTGGGGGCCACGCTGGGCGGCATATTATTGGAGTGGACCGACCCGATCACGACGGTGCTGGTGGTGTCGGCGGGGTTCGTGGGGCTGGCCGTGGCCGTGACGTTGAGCGCCGATGTGAGGAACGCGCCCAGGCACACGGAAGAGCAGCTTGCGTAAAGCGCGAAACGCGAAACGCGAGATTGAGTTTCACCGCAGAGGCGCGGAGGACGCAGGGGTTTCGCTGAGAATATTGCGTTTGTAACAGTGAGAAGATGCTGAGTGAAGAGTATGGAACTTATCCTGTGAACGAGAAGAAACGTTTGGTTGTAGAGGCTATCGAGGGGCACTACGACGTGACGCCGGAGTGGGTTCTACACCACCTGATGCAGCATGAAGGCGAGCACAGGGGACACATCCACGTGATCGCAGAGAGCCTGGGGTAGAAGGCAGTTCAGGTTGCAACGACGCAAGGGTTCATACGGTATGAAACTTCGTGTGAAGATCAGCATACTGGCGGGGCTGGTGGCACTAGCAGCCCTTGCCTGGTCCGTGTCCAGGCCGGGCGATAACATCCGCGTGGAGTTAGCGCCTGGGGAGCCATATGGCCTGGATGGGAATAGCAATGTAGTAGCCTCGAACTCCGGGCGAGTAGATGTGCCTGGGCCGGTGTCTACGGGTGGGGTCTATTTACCTCCTGTTCCGTCGGTAGAGGGCCAGGGATACGTACCCGATTTTGTAGCCACGGAGGAGGCCATAGTACTGGCCCTCTCCGCTACGCCTACGCCCAGCCCCACGCCTCTGCCTCCAACCCCTACGTCGATGCCGCCCGGCTGGGAGCAATTGGAGGAGCTAGCCGTCGGCCAGCCGTACGAGTACTGGGAGACCGCGGAGCCTCGCCGCCAGGCGCTACGCACCTACCTGCACGGTCTGCCCGGTACCGTAATCGCGCAGGAACAGGGTCCGCAAGCGTCGTGCTACGACGGTCCGCGCGGGTATAGATTGGAAGAAGTGTTATTCCCCGGACCGGTGGAGCTTGACCTGGGGTATCGGTTTACCACCGATAGATACTGGCGGTTCATCATCACCGGCGGGCCTTTTCCAACCCCAGCGCCGTTTAGCGAAATGACGCTCGAACTAGACAATTCGGTGACGATTGGACCTCTACGGACCAACGCGGGCAGGTCTGAGTTGCGAACCCTGGTCCTGCACCCGCCTGTTGCGCTTGAAGGCTCTACAATCGCCGTAAACTACACGTATAGCAGCCGCATCGAGCTGCCCGTGAAGCTACATTTCTTCATGGGCCGTCCCGAGCGCGATATAATAGTGCCGACCCGATACCCGGAGCCTGACTCCAGCGCATACCGGACTATGCTTGCCGAGCTAGGCTATATCGACCCTACGCCGAACAGCACGGCCCAAGCGGCCTGGGAGCGCGAGCGCTACGAGAGGGACCTTCTATCCTCGACCAAAGGCGCTGTAATTGCCAGGAACCAGTATCCTGCTCCTAAGTGCGTGCCAGGACGAGGACTCTATGCATATTCGATAGAAGAAATCACTCTCCCTGAGAAGGTTACTCTGACGACCCTCGCTACACCCGTTACGATAAGCAAGTTTTGGCGGCTCGACCTGGATTATGACTTCTACCAGCCTATTGGAGGTGCGATGCCGAGATCCCACATGTTCTGTATCGGGAATTCCTCTTTCAGCGAGGCGGGTAGCCACGGCCCTCTGAATGGCATCCTTTTCGATATTTCTGGACTGCAAGAAGGCGATCCAATCTCGGTCGTATCCGGATACCAAAAGGGTTCCCTGAGTTGTTCGTCCGGGCAGGGCCGAGTGCTGCCTGAGAAGCTGCACTTTCTCTCCAATCCCGCGACAGTGGAGCCACCGCCGGCGAACCCCACCGAAGAAGCGTGCGTGAAGCGTGCGGATATGTACGAGTTCCTGTACGCGAGCCAGGGACGAGTGATCGGGCAGGGCAGCAATACCCTCGGCACTTGCTTGCTCGACCTTGAGAGCTATAGAGTAGAAGAGATCGTGTTGCCCGGCATGGTCACGTTCGCACTGGACGAGGGGCCTGTGACCGTAGATAGGTACTGGCGGCTCACGGTGACTAGCGGTACGCCGCAGTTCATGGGCGGGCAGGTATGGATCGACGACAAATCTTTCCCGATAAAGCCGGAAAGCGCCATTAGCGTCCCGAGCGGCGTAACCGTGCTGGTGTTTGACCGCTCGCTATTACGTGAAGGAGCCAGGATACGGGTTTCGCAGTCATACCAGGAGCAGGGAGAAACTATGCCCGAGCGTCTGCATCTTGAGGGTCCATAGGAGAACGTGATATGAACCATGATGTCAGGGTTGTAGTAAATGGGCATGAGCACACTCGCACAGTCGAGCCGCGCATGCTTCTGAGCGATTTCCTGCGGCACGAGCTGGGCCTGACCGGCACGCACGTCGGGTGCGAGCACGGGGTGTGCGGGGCCTGCACTGTCCTGCTGGACGGCGTGCCCATCAGGTCGTGCCTTACCTTCGCGGTGCAGGCCGGCGGACACGAAGTAATGACCGTCGAGGGCCTGTCCGACGACCCCTCCGATCTACACCCCTTGCAGCAGAGCTTCTGGGAAGCGCACGGCCTACAGTGCGGCTTCTGCACGCCCGGTTTCCTGATGACCCTCGTGCCTTTCCTCGAAGAGCACTCCGACCCTACGGAAGAGGAGATACGCGACGCGCTTTCGGGCAACATCTGCCGGTGCACCGGCTACCAGAACATCGTTGACGCGGTTAAGCTGGCGGCGGCCAAGCGGCGTGCGGGTGTGTTAAGCGCGCAAGACGAGACCGACGTGCCGGAGGAAGGGGGAGTGCTGTGAGGACGGACGAAGGACGAAGGACGAAGGACGAAAGTACGACGCTTGGCACCGGCGAGACTCGCGTGTTTGGTGCTCGTATCAAGCGGAACGAAGACCCACGTCTGCTGACCGGGCAGGCGCAATTCGTGGACGACGTGGATATTCCGGGGGCGCTACACGCGGCCTTCAAGCGCAGCGATTACGCCCACGCGCGTCTCTTGAGCGTGGATGTGGAGGAGGCGCGCGCTATGCCCGGCGTGGTGGCCGTGTACGTGGCGGACGACCTGGGCGACTACTGGCAGCCGTCGCCGCTGCTGGTGCCTCCACCTCCCGCGCAGCACGTCGAGTTCAATGAAAGGACCGCGGGCCAACTGGCGCGTGACAAGGTGCGCTATGTAGGTGAGCCTATCGCGATGGTGGTCGCCGAGAGCCGCTATCTTGCCGAGGACGCGGCGGACACCATCGTGGTGGACTACGACCCTCTAGAGGCGGTGGTTGACCCGGCGGCGGGCCTGGAAGAGGGCGCCCCGCTCCTGCACGAAGACCTCGGATCCAACCTGGCGGCGCACGTGATCCAGTCCAAAGGCGACTGGGAGACCGCGAGGCAGCAGGCCGACCTGATCGTCAAGAGGCACTTCGAGTACGACCGGGGAAGCGCCGCGCCCATGGAGACACGCGGGATCGTGGCCCAGTGGGAAAAGCACGCCCGGCACCTGACCGTGTGGGACTCCACGCAAGCCCCCATCGTGATCCGCAATATGCTGGCCGGCATGCTCGACCTATCGCAGCGGCAGGTGCACGTGATCGCGCCCTATATCGGTGGCGGCTTCGGGCCTAAGATCATGATGCCCTACCCGGAGGAGGCGTTGGTGCCGTGGGTGGCCATGCGCCTGGAGAGGCCGGTGAAGTGGATCGAGGACAGGCACGAGAACTTCCTGGCGATGACCCAGGAGCGCGGCCAGAGCCACGACTCCGAGCTTGCCCTCACGAAGGAAGGCAAGATACTCGGCGTAAAGGATGTGTTCCTCCACGACAACGGGGCCTATGACCCCTACGGCCTGACCGTGCCTTTGAACACCCAGACGCACCTGCTCGGCCCATACGTGATCCCCCACTACTACACCGAGTTCAAGGCGGTATTCACTAACAAGATTATCGTCACCCCCTACAGGGGTGCGGGCCGCCAGCACGGCGTATTCGTCATCGAACGCCTGCTCGACATCGCCGCGCGCCAGCTGGGCCTAGACCCTACGGAGATAAGGCGCAGGAACCTGATCCCTCCCGATGCCTTCCCCTGGAACAACGAGATAATAGCCCAGGACTTCACCCACCTGACCTACGACAGCGGCAACTACGAGCCTGTGCTCGACACGGCCAAACGCATGATCGGCTGGGACGAATTCGTCAGGACGAAGGACGAAGGACGAAAGACGAAAGACGACCAGGCGAACGGCCAAGACGAACCTTCGTCCATTGTCCATCGTCCATCGTCCATCGTCCACCGTCCACCGTCCCTCAAGCAAGGTATCGGCCTGGTAATGTACGTCGAGGGCACCGGCATCGGGCCGTACGAGGGCGCGCGAGTGCAGGTCGAGCCTACCGGCAAAGTGACCGTGGTGACCGGCGTGGGCACGCAGGGGCAAGGGCATTACACGAGCTTCGCCCAGGTGGCGGCTGAGCAACTGGGCATCTCGATTGAGGATATTTACGTTTCGACTGGCGATAGCGGGCAGTTCAACTGGGGCACCGGCACGTTCGCCAGCCGGGGGGCGGTGGTGGCCGGGTCTGCCGTCCACTCGGCGGCGGTGATGGTCGCCGAGAAAGCGCGCAGGCTGGCGGCTGACGAGATGGAGGCCGCGCCGGAGGACATCGAGCTTGTGGACGGCTACGCGCAGGTAAAGGGTGTGCCGGGCGCGCGCATCGCCCTGAAGGAGCTTGCCAATAAAGCCAACCCGTTGCGGGGGGCCGTGCAGCCGGGCACCGAGCCTGGGCTTGAGGCCACCGCCTACTTCGGCCCGCCTATGCAGGCCACGGCGGTGGGCGCGCACGCGATCATCGTAGAGGTCGATACGGAAACGTACGACGTGCGAGTGAAGAAGTACGTGGTGGTGCACGATTGCGGGCGTGTGATCAACCCGATGATCCTGGAAGGCCAGGTGCACGGAGGCGTGGCCCAGGGGATCGGCAACGCGTTCTACGAGAAGCTCGAATACGACGAGACGGGCCAGCTGCTGAACGCATCCTTCATGGACTACCTCCTGCCGACCGCCAACGACGTACCTCGGATAGAGGTAGGGCACGAGGAGACCCCTTCGCCCCTGAACCCCATCGGCGTCAAAGGCGCAGGGGAGGCGGGCGCTATCCCCGTCGGCGCGCTCTATGCTCAGGCCATCGAGAACGCGCTTGGGCTCGAGGGGTTCGAGGTGCTCGAAATCCCGCTCAGTCCCTCAAAGCTGTGGACGATGGTCAAAGAGACTCTTGACGAATGAGTTGAACCACAGAGACACGGAGGCACAGAGGTTCTGAATTGATAAAGCAGGAGAACGATATGTCGGCGGAAGAGAACAAGAAGCTGATACGGCGCTTTTTCGATGAGGTATGGAACCAGGGGCATGTCGAGTTAGCTGAGGAGTTTGTGGCCGATGGGTATGTGAGCCACAACTACCTGAGCATCGAGGCACTGGGGCCGGAGGGGATCAGGCGGGCGGTGCTCGCCCAGAAGGCAGCATTCCCCGACCAGCACACGACGATAGAAGACCTGATCGCGGAGGACGATAAAGTAGTGGTGCGTGGCCGGGACGATCTCACGCACGTTGGCGACTTCATGGGCTACCCAGGCACAGGCCGCAAGGTGACGGTGACCTGGATCGACATCTTCCGAATAAAAGATGGCAAGCTGGTGGAGGCGTGGCTGGAGACCGATTCGCGCCTGTTCGCAGAGCAGTTGAAAGGCGCGGAAGGGTAGCCTGGATATGCATTTCGAGCATATAAATGGATCTCAGTAGCTTGACAGCAACTCAGATACTCGAGCTTATTCGCACGCGCCAACTTTCAGCCGTGGAAGCGCTAGAAGCATGCCTCACGCGTATCCACGACGAGAACCCGCGCATCAACGCCGTAGTCACGATAGACGAAGAAGGCGCGCGTCAACGAGCACGCGAGGCCGACGAAGCCCTCTCGCGTGGCGAGCTTTGGGGCCCGCTACACGGCCTTCCAATGACCCTCAAGGATGGGCACTCGACAGCCGGTATGCGCACCACCTCAGGCTACGAGCCGCTACGGGACTACGTGCCCACCTCGGACGGCACCGTAGCCGCTCGCTTGAAGGCGGCGGGCGCGATCATATTCGGCAAGACGAACGTCTCGCCTCTGCTCGGCAATATCCAGTCCGACAACCCGATCTTCGGGCGCAAGAACAACCCCTGGCACGTTGACCGCACCTCCGGTGGCTCAAGCGGAGGCGCGGCGGCTGCGCTGTCTACCGGCATGACCCCCCTTGAAGTGGGCAGCGACTATGCAGGCTCGATCCGCATCCCATCCGCTTTTTGCGGCGTCTACGGCCTGAAGACGACCGAGCACCGCGTCTCGATGTGGGGACATATCCCCGACCTACCCAACCACACAAGAAGGCATCGCATCCTCTGGTCGATTGGCCCCATGGCCCGAAGCATTGAAGACCTGGCGCTCTGCTACCGCGTAATAGCCGGCCCCGACGGCAAGGATATGGACGTGCCCCCCCTCGGACAACCGGCAACCGACAACCGACAACCGACAACCGGCCTGAAACTCGCCTGGGCCTGCACTTTTCCGGGGGTGCCGGTGCAGCGCTCGATAAGGGAATCTATCATGGGGGTCATGGCGAAGTTGGAGCAGTCCGGCGTGCGAGTTGGCGAGACCCTGCCCCAGGTCGATTTCAAGGAGCTGGCACAGGAGCGGCTCATCTTGTCGCGGTCGGTGATGGACGACACAGATCTGCCCTCGTTGGAGGAGTATATAAAGGCGTTAGACGCGCGGGACCGCATTACCCGGCTGTGGGAAGCGTTCTTTCAGGAGTGGGACGCGTTGATTTGCCCCGTAAGCATGACTACGGCTTTCCCTCATTGCTCTACAGATACGCCCATCGGGGTGGACAGCGAAGAGGTCAACTACTGGCGGGCCATAGGCCATTGCGCGCCTTTCAACTTCACAGGCCATCCCGTCGTGTCTCTCCCCGTAGGTTGGGACGGCGAGGGCCTGCCCATCGGGGTGCAACTGGTGAGCAAGCGTTGGAGCGAAGAGAAACTGCTGGGGATCGCGCGGGCGATTGCTCCTATCATAGATTTCAAGCTCCCCGAGAAACAGAGTCCTTCGTGATTCTCTTTGCGCCTTTATGGTTCAAGAAAGGAAATAGCATGGAGTTTGAGCAGGTAGTACGCAAGCGCCGCATGGTGCGTCACTTCACGGACGAGCCGGTACCACAAGAGGTAATAGAGAAGATACTCGACCTGGCGAGGCACGCGCCCAGCGCCGGCTTTACACAGGGCCAGTCGTTCGTGGTGGTAACAGCCCGTGAGGTGAAGACGAAGGTCGCGGAATTGTGCGATGAGCAGGGCTACGTGGCGCGTGGCTGGGACCCGTGGATATCGCAAGCCCCCGTGCTCGTCATCCCCTGCACAAGCGAAGAGGCTTACCACAGGCGATACAATGAGTCGGATAAGATACAGTCTGACGGCACTGAGATCGAATGGCCTGTCCCCTATTGGTTCATGGACGGCGGTTGCGCCACGATGATTTTATTATTAGCCGTGGTAAACGAAGGGTTGGCGGCAGGCTTCGCCGGCGCGCACGACCTGGACGCTTTGCGTGAGCTACTCGGCATACCCGCCGAAGTGACCCCGCTGGGTGTGATCCCCATCGGTCACGGCGCGCCCGATGTGCCCTCCCCCTCTCTGAAAAGGGGCCGAAAAGCAGACAGCGAATGGGCGCACTGGGAAAAGTGGTAATGCGGAATGCGGAATGCGGAATGCGGAATGCGGAATTCCCTTTTAGTCAATCCGCATTCCGCATTCCGCATTCCGCATTCCAGTTTAGCTTGGATTGGCGGGCGGCTGGTCGTAGGTGTTGGGATCAGTCGAGACGTGCCCTGTGGTTGTGCTGGTGAAGCCGGCCCCCTCCTGCTGAGTGGCCTGGATGCTCTCCTCTGAGGGCTGGGATGTTTGGACCTGGCCCGCCCCGGCTATCGGGATGCGCTTTCGCGGCGGATTGAGGCTTCGGGCCGCGCCCGGAATTGTAACCTGGAGCACGCCGTTGTTGTACGTAGCCTGGGCATCTTCGGCGCTGATGCCTGGGGGTAGAGGTATGCTGCGGTAGAAGGAGCCGTAACTTCGCTCGGTGTACCAGTAGCCCTGGTCTTTATCGCCCCGCTGTTGCTCGTTTCGGTGCTCGCCCCGCACGATCAACTGGTTGTCCGCCGTCTCGATCTCGATCTCCTCCGATTTGAGGCCGGGCAGGTCCACGCACACCAGCAGGTCGTCACCTTGCGTGCTGATGTCCACGGTAGGGGACCAGGCCGAGCCGGTAGCCGCCCTGGCG
>JBAURA010000255.1:0-6743 GCA_049580985.1 Chloroflexia bacterium | reverse complement strand
GTGTCCCTATGGCGCAACTGGAGCGTGTTCCGCGTGGGCAACAGGAGCCTAGCCCCTACCCCATCGGGTAGGTGGTTCGGGCGTGACACGTGGCACGTAGGCTGCCCTGTGCTTGGCACGCAACGTGTCGTCTAGCCTCGGTGGTAAGGTGCTTGTGCTTACTGCGTATTGCGTATTGCGTATTGCTTACTGCTTAGGCGTTGGGCACGTTATGTGTGTGAGAGGCTAGTCGCATAGTGGCAGGTGTTACTGTCGGTACATAGGGACACCAGGGTCCGCATGTCCCTCCCTGTGCGTTCAAGAAGGGTGAGAGTACTTTCCTCTTCATCATAGCACACATGTTCTACAAATACAAGTAGCCAAATGGGTTAATTTTATTGCATTTTGGAGTGCAATTTAGCGTTCCAACCTGAATCTTTGCGCTGCTTGCGTCCTATAGGTGGCCTGATGGCGAGATCGTCTGCGGTGGGACTGTGGGACTTATGATGGCATAGTTTGTAGATGGCATGTGCCTTAGAGCTCAGGATTACCCTTTCTCTCCATAGCTGCTCGGAAATCAACCAATCTTTCGCCGTAGGAGGCGGCAGTAAACGTGTCGAAACTCCCCGGCCTGGGCAGGGTGATGTTGAGACAGTGCAACGCGAGGCGCACCCACATCCTATCCCTGAACTCCTCATCGTCAGGATAGCCCACGTACTGAAGAAATCGCGGCCACAACTCGGGCGCATAATACCACCATAGCGTCGCGCCCACATCCAGCACGGGGTCATCGAGCGCCATAGCCTCCAAATCAACCAGATAGATATGCCCGTCAGCCGTGAAGAGCCAGTTGTCCCGGCAAATATCGTTGTGCGAAGCGACCAAGCCGCCGCCGGAGAAGTGAGCTATCCTACGTTCGAGGTCGTCCAGCGCCGCATCTACGAATCCCGCGACATTCGGCACTTTCGCCCGCACTCTCTCCCAGCGTGCGCGCACCTGATCCAGCGTACGTTTCCCGGCCGATGCGTAGTCGCCGGATAGGGCAGGCGGCAAAGTAGCCCGCACTTCCGGGTTGCAGTGCATATCCCGTATGATGCGCGCAATCTCTTCCAGCCGTGCCCGGTACTCCGAACGAGTTGGATGGTGCCCCTCTATAAAGGGTTGCACCACAATAGCACTGCCATCAGCCAGGCGTCCGGTTTGCAGAACGGGAGGGGTAAGGCCAACCCTCGCCATGGCAATCGTGCGTTCTATGTGCGCGCTAACCTTTATAAACAGCGCTTGATCGCCGCCGCGCGCAAGATACGTCTCGTGCCCGCTCCCACGCGGCAGCGCAAACGTCCAACCGGCGATACCCAGGCGCTCCCGAAGAAATGCCTCGACCTCACCCTCGTGCCGGCGTCTAGGATTCATCACAGTGTAATGCAAAACCTAACCTCCCACTTAAGGAAGTTCCGTGGGAGGTCAGGTGCTTGACATAACTCGTCACTCGTAACGCAACGCCTCGGCGGGATAGATGTTCGCCGCCTGCCGCGCCGGTGCCACGGTTGTTATCAGCGATACAAGGTAAGCAGCTACGATGATAAGGACGAGTTGGAGCCAGGGCACTTGCCAGCTCGTGGTCGGCGAGTCGCGGCGTATGAACTCCACGAAATTCCAGGACGAGATCAGTCCCAGCAGCGTGCCGACCAGTATGCCCAGCAGCGCGATGAAAGACGACTCAAGGAGGAACGACATACCCACCATCCCGCGCTGGTAGCCGATGGCGCGCAAGACGCCTATCTGCTGGCGGCGCTCGACCACCGCGCGAGTGCTGATCACGCCGAGGGCGGCCACGCCCACCAGCAAGCCGAGGGCCATGAAGCCTTGCAGGAGGCCGTTGAGGGTATCGCCCGCGGCCTGCTGCTGGCGGATCGTATCCGCGATCACCGTAGGCTCGAGGCCGTTGTTCAAGAAGGCGGTACCGAGCGCGCGCCGCAACTGCTGGGGGTCTTCGCCGGGATTGACGCGGAAGAAGTAGGTGCCCACCGGCAACGGCATCCCCGGCGGTAACAGCCCAGAGGCGAATGCCCGGTTGACGTATACCCCGTTGTAGAACCGCGCCTCCTGGCTCAGCACGCCGATCACCTTGACTTTCGCCGCCGGGGCGTTGGGTATGCCAAGCATCCGCAATTCGACCTCCGGCACTATCGCCATGACCGGGTCGCTCGGTTTGACCTTTGTGATCACGAAAGTGTTGCCCGCGCCTCCGAAGCTGGCCGTGGCATCGCCTATGATCACCGGCAGGCTGTCTACCACCACCAGCGTGGGGTCTTTAGCCACCGCGTCCCACACTTCGCGGTCGGTCGCATACCCCTCGGCGCGGGCCGACAGCACGAACTGGTTGCTGCGCAGGAATTCCTCGTCCACCAGGCGGGTGTTGTAGAGCCGCCAGCCCTCGGCTCGGCTGGGGTCCTCGGCCAACTCTTCCGGGCTAAAGGCGCTGAGCGTGGAGGTAATGCCGTTGGTCTGGCGCATTTGCATCGGCAAGATCGACTGCCCGGTGACAGACTCGAACTTGCCTCGCAGGTTGGGGTCTGCCTCGATGGCCGCGTTGATGTCGGGGATGGGATTTGAGTAGGAGGCAGCGGCCTGGATCTGGTAGCCGCCGGTGATCTCCGGCTTGTTGGGGTCTACCTGCTGGTTGATGTTGGTGAGCACCGACATGAGGATGAGGACGAACATGATCAGCGCGAACATGGCGATTGCCATGCCGGTGCGGAAGATAGCCGCCGCCGGGTAGGCCACGGCGGTCTTTAGCACGGGCCTCATGCGGCCAACCCGCCCCAGGACGACGCTCATCGCGCCCAGGAGGATGTCGGTGTTGTAGATGATCACCCACACCGCGCCCGCCACCATCGCCAGCCCGGCTACGAAGAAGTACTCTATGCCGAGGCCGAACTCAGGCACGCCCAACCAGTCGTGCAGGGTGTCTATGGGCAAGGCCCAGTACAGGACGAGGAGGAAGCCGGTGAGGGTGAAGGCTATGCGGTCGCGCCGGGCGGGCCGCACCTTGAGGCGGGTCAGGAACCAGCGTATCGAGAAGCCGAGGCCGATGATGAAGAGCGTAGCCCCCGTGTGGAACCAGAAGCCGGCTTCGGTCGCCCACCCCAGGGCTATGAGCAGCACTCCCAGCGTAGAAGCGACCGGCCCGCTGAAGAAGATAGCGAAGAGGAGGCCGAACATGGCCCCGATGCACCCGCCGAACTGGCCGGACGCCAGCAGGTCGAACGGCTCGACCACGCGGGCGAGCAGGCGCTTCTCAGGCTTGGGCGCATCGGGGATGTCGCGGATAGCCGCCACGATATTGAGGCGAGAGACGCGCACCGCCGAGATCGCCACCGTCAGGAAGGTGACGAGCATGCCCAGGCAGTAGGCCACGATGATGGAACGTACCTCGATGTGGGGGGTGAGGGTGAACCCGAAGGAGCCGAACGCCCCTGAGATGAGGCCAACCATAGCGAAGCCCACGAGGATGCCAAGCCCCGCGCCCACGGCCGCCGCCGCCAAGTCGTAGGCCATCCCCTCGAATACGAACATCTGGGTGAGGTGGCTGCGTTGCGTGCCGATGGCGCGGGCCATGCCCATCTCGCTCTTGCGCTCGGCGGCCAGCATGGTGAAGATGAGGAAGATGAGGAGGATGCCCGCCGCGATGGAGAAGAGGGCAGTGCCCAGGAAGATGGTGGTGAAGAGGTTGCCGATCAGGTTGGCGATCTCAAGGTTGCCCTTCTTGATCTCCTGCACGGTATAGACGTCTGTATCCAGCGAAGCTTCCAGCTTAGCGGCCACCGCTTCGCTGTATTGCAGACCGTCCAGCGCTCCACCTTTCAACGATATGTTGAAATATGTGATCTGCCCTGGCGCGTCATACATCGCCTGTATGTCGTCCAGGGTCACGTAGGCGACCGGGAACTGGCTGCTAGGGGAGGCGATGCCCAGGATGTCGCGCACGGTGAAGGGGGTCGTCTTGCCGTTTACTAAGATGTTGATCTTGTGGCCGATCCGCGCGTCCAATTTGTCGGCGGCGGACTTATCCAGCAATATCTCGCCCGACTTGAGGTCGGCGGGGTTGAACACTCCGCCGTCGCGCCTGGGGAAATCGCCCGTCGTCTGGCGAGCGTCCGCATCGATGCCGGTGATGAAGGTCTGGCCCGCGCCCTGTTGCGAGTCGGTATCGACCAGGGGGCCAAGCTGTTGGAACTCGGCGGACCAGCCGTCGATGCGGTCGTCCGCGCCCACTTTGGCCTTGACTTCGTCGAGCACGGTGGCGTCAAAGGTAGGCCGGGGCCGGTTGAAGTCGGGCGGGCCGTTGAAGGAGATAATGGGGTTGACTCGCTCAACTATAAGGTCGGTGCCCCCCAGCCCGGCGGTGAACGCCTGCCGCATAGAGTGGGTCATCGTATCGCCGGTGCCGAAAGCCGCCGTGATAAGGAGCGTGGCGAGCATCAGCCCGAAGACGATCAGCACCGTCTGCGCCCGCCTGCGCGGTATGTTGCGGAGGGCCAGCCGCAGAATAAGCGGGTTCCTGAACGCGAAAAACGCCAGCAAAGCCAGCACGACCACACTGATCACGAGCATAGTGATCATGATAGAGTCCATCGAAAGGCCAAATACCGTTTCCATAGTTCTCCCTTTGAGGACGAAGGACGAAAGACGAAGGACGAAGGTTTCTTGCTACTTGCCTGACTCTAAATGTCGTCCAATGGTGATTCGTCACCGTACGTTGATTGTTCTTCTCTAATCCACTTAAGCTCAGGTGCAATTGTGCGACGCAGAGTATGCAGCTTTGCTACGACGGTCTCGGCGTCCCTGTATGCCTGGCGCAGGAGCGCCCGGTCTTCCAGATAATTGCGTTGGCTGACCAGGTGCTGGCAAGCGACAGTTTCTATCAGCGAGCGGATCGCCATACCCAGGAACCGTGCTTGTTCTACGTCGGTTTGACCTGTCGAACCCTCGGCGATATTGAGTGCAACAGATGTAGCCGCTCGGACCATCTGTGACTTAAGGTTGTGTTCTTCCTCACGAGGCAGGTGCTTGGTGATATCGTAGGTCAGATTTACGTACGACAGAGCAAGCTGCCAAACTTCCAGTTTCTCGAACTTGAACGGCATCCTGGAATCCTCTCCAAACACTCTTCAATAAACTGGCGCATGCTCAAGCTTTCGTCTATCGTCCGCCTTACGCTCCTACCTTCGTCGTCCGTCCTTCGTCCTTCGTCCCCGACAGACCGTAGTCAACGATGTGGCCGTCGCGCATGCGGATGATGCGGTTGGCGCGCGCGCCTACTTCGGGCGAGTGGGTGACGAGCACAAACGTCTGGTTGTTTTCGCGGTTGAGGCGGACCAGCAGGTCCATGATCTCGTTCGAGGTCTCGCTGTCGAGGTCGCCGGTCGGTTCGTCGGCCCAGATGATGGAGGGGCGGTTGGCGAGGGCGCGGGCTATCGTCACGCGCTGCTGCTGCCCGCCAGAAAGCTCTGCCGGGCGGTGGCTCATTCTATCGGTGAGGGCCACCATCGCCAGCGCCTCCTCGGCGCGCTTGCGCGCATCGCCCGCCGACGTGCCCGACACCAGCATGGGCAGCTCTACGTTCTCGACGGCGGAGAGGACCGGCAGGAGGTTGTAGAACTGGAAGACGAAGCCCATCTTGCGGGCACGCAGGTCGGTCTTCTGGCGGTCGCTCATCGTCTGGAGGGGGATGTTGTCTATCAATATCTGGCCGGAATCGATGCCGTCGAGGCCGGCCAGGCAGTTGAGCAGGGTGGTCTTGCCGCAGCCCGAAGGCCCCATAACTGCGGCCATCTCGCCCCGCACGATCTGGAGGTCGATGCCCCGCAGGGCGTGGACCTGCACGCTTCCCGTGTCATACGTCTTGTGCAGGGTGCGGGCCTCGATAATGACGTCTAGCGGTGCGGGGGGTGCCGGGGGCATTTGCATGGTTTGTACGCCTGTATTTGTGCCGTCTGTGTTCATGTGTGTCTTTATCTCCTTGCCGCATGCGGAATTACGGGCGGGTATATATAGCTCATCAATGATGATTCATACGGTATTTCATGCCGCTACGTTTCATATCGATTCAGTACATTATATCAGGTTGTGAAATCCGCAATCCCTAGAGCCAGCCTTTGCGCTTGAAGAATATGAACTCGGCTAGCAATATCAGGGCTACGATCACAACGACGCCTGGGTAGCCCAGGGCAGAGGTTAGCTCGGGCATATAGGCGAAGTTCATGCCGTACCAGCCGGTGACGGCGGCCACGCTCATCAGCATAATGGAAACGGAGGTGAGGGTCTGCACCGTCACGTTCAGGCGGTTGCTCTGCATCGAGAGGAAGCTGTCGAGGGCGCTGGAGAGGAGGTCGCGGTAGGTGTCTATGCTGTCGGTGATGCGTACCACGTGGTCGTACACGTCCTGGAAGTAGACGATGGTGTGCCGGTCGAAGATGGGGAGGTCGCGCCGGATCAGTACGTTGAGCACATCGCGCTCAGGGGCGAGCACCTTGCGGAGAGCCAGGAGGTCCTTCTTGAGGGTGAAGATCGATTCTATAGCCTGCTGGTTGAACTTCTCGAATATCTGCTCCTCCAGGTCTTCGACCCGCTCGACTATGCTATCGATCACGGGGAAGTAGTTGTCCACTATAGAGTCGAGCAGCGAGTAGAGGAGGATGCCGACGCCATCGGTGTGCTGTGCGGGCTGCGGGCTGGGTATATCGGGGCTGATACCGTCG